>JAQULV010000082.1 GCA_028718405.1 Smithellaceae bacterium | reverse complement strand
TTGGCCTCGAGACGCAGCTCGTTGAACTCCGATATCTTCCGATTGAGTTTCTTCAGCGCATCCTTTCCTTTGGCGTGCCTCTTCATCGCCGCGGCAATCTCCGTATCCAGCTTCTCCATCTTTGTGAGCACCGCCGTCAGGTGATCCGCGGAACGAGTTAAGGCGGCAACGCGCTCACGGAGGATCTCTTCCTGAAGGATATCCTGGGTCGTTTTTTGGCGATTGATCATGGTTGGTATTCTTGGCGGCGATTTCGTTTGCAGTCTAACAACAATTCAGCTTCGCGGCAACGGAAATGGAGGAGGAGCTCTATGAACCGTTCATTATGAATGGGCTCTTCTTCCATGACAAAGAGGCGTTCCCCATTTGCAACGCCCTCCACCTCGGAGGCAATTCTACGCAGGGCCACGGTGATCTCCTCCATCTGCCCGAGGCTCGAACGAATGGGAAGGAGATGTACGCTGGCGGCACTGGAAAGGATATGACCAATTGACGGTCCCGGTTTCCTGTCTGACTTCAGGTGCCGTGCCATCTTGACGCTCAGGTCTTTGCTTGCCGAAAGGAGGTGGAGGAAATGGCCGGCGGTCAGGCGGATCATTCCTCTGCCCGGTATTTCCACGGATCGTTCCTCCTGCAGGTTGAAAGAGAGGAGGTACTCACCTCGATCGGCGGTAAGATGATCCATGAGGTGCCAGGGGATTGACACTTCATGCGTCTCGGCGCTGAGGCTCATGCTCCTATCCCAACCTACCGCGACGGCTCGGAACAAGAGGTTGTCTTTGAGTCTGCAGAAAGTCCGGGAGAACTCGAGGTCGGTGTGATAGTCGGGTAGGAAGAAGCGCGCCCCGGGCCAATGCACGACGAAAAGAACGCCGGTAGAAGTGCCCGCTCGGGCAAGTCCCGCCAATTCGACGAGGTGCCTCTTTCCCCTTTCCGTCACGGCGTCGGGGAACAGAGCGATCTTTCCGCAAAACAGGGAGCACGACTTGACCTCCAGGTAGAAGGGGCGACCTTCCATCTCCAGTTCAAAATCGAAGCGGCTGCGGCCGACCGTGGCCTCCCGGCGGATGACGCGCGCGTCCTCAAGCCCCCTAATCCGACGCTCTTTCAGCAGAAGCTCCGCCACATCGTTGGTCAAATGGGTGTGCAGCATGACGGGGACGCCCTGCCGTTCTACGGCGGCAACAAGATAGGAAAGCTTAAGCTTCTTCCCGAGGTCTTGGGGTGCGAGGTAGAGTTTTCTTCCCGGCAGGAGGAGTTCCCAAAGTCTCCCCGGATTGGGAAGGTAGGCCTCTACCTCATGACCGTCTAGTAAACAGCGCACAACGAAGCGATTGGGACGCTCCAAGAAGAAGGCCTCTTTTAGGTCGGAGAAGAGACGGCGATCGGCGCGGAATCCAGATGTCGGGTTTCGTTTCGCTGCAGGCATAGCAAAATCATATTACGCCCCGGTATAAATTGCCATTTGAAAGGGTGTACAAAATAACCCGGATATGTTTAGAGGGTTTCTACAAGGTGCGATGAATCTCAGGTTAAGGAGGGAAAGATGACCGACTACGAAGAGCTGAACCCGAGTTTCCGCAAGGCCCTGCTGGAGAAGATACAGGAGAGCGCTCCCTACTGGAAGCTGCTGGGGATGGAGCTGGTTGACGTGAAGAAAGGCTGGGCGAAGGTAAGGCTCCCTTTTGATCGGAAACTCATTCATCCCTTGGGGATCGCCCACGGGGGTGCCATCTTTTCTCCCGCCGACTCCGCCGTCGCCATGGCCCTGATCGGACTTGTCGAACGCGACGAGATCTTCACGACCATCGAGATGAAGATCAATTATCTGAAACCTTTTGCCGACGGCGAAATAATAGCGGAGGCGCGCATCGTCTACCGCGGTACCAAGACCGCTCTGGGCGACGTGGAGGTGACAAACGAAAAGGGCGAACTCGTGGCGAAGGGACTTGCTACCTACATGATCATGAAAGCGGCGGTTGATCGCAGCTAGCATCATTTGGGGCTGCCAACGAGTCTATTGCTGCTCGATCACCTTTTTCAGGTGAGCGAACCCCGAGGCGGCGGTGGGCCATCCCGCGTAAAAGGCGATATGGGTAATTGCGGCCACGAGTTCTTCCTTCGTAAGGCCGTTTTCGAAAGCCCTCTTAAGATGGAACTCGACCTGTTCGATGCGGTTCAGCGCCACCAGACAGGTGACGGTAATCAGGCTTTTGTCGCGTTGCGAGAGTCCGGGACGTTTCCAGATATCGCCGAAAAGAAAGTTCTGGGTGAGTTCGGCAAACTCCGGCGCCACGGCTCTCCAATCATCGATGGCCTTTTGTTCGTCACTGTGTACCATACGCACCTCCTCTTCTAACGGCCACGCCGGCTTGTCTGTAACTCCCACCGCGGCTCGTCAATTGTTAGACACGACATTCTTCGTCCTGCCGACACGCATCCCTACACACTATTCTCTAATATTATTTCGACAAAAGAAACGGGCAGTTTCCTTATGAAACTGCCCGCTATTTTCTCGTCAACCAAGCAGGTTAGCATTTCCTGTAGGCTGACGACATTCTGGCCGTGAGCGCAGTACCGTCGGCAAAAATGGAGAAGCCAACGGCCAGCACGGCAACGAGCGAAAGGATCTGCGGAGTAAAACCCGTCACCGCAAGAATCCCCAGGACCGCGGCACCCAAGCCAATAACGAATTGGATGCTTGCCGAAGCCGAAACTGCTTCACGAGTTATGGAACGGTACGCCTCGCTTACGCTTCGGCATTCAATTTCAAGGTCATTCAGCCGTGCAATCAGGCCGCTGCTGAAAACCAAGGCAACGCCGAAAACGATGATGCTCGAAGCAACAAGAATCTGGGGAACCATACCGAGAAGTGCCAAGATACCCAAGACGATCCCGGCTATGCCACCCAGAAACAGCGAGGTCATGCCAATTCCAATCTCGTCCATCCGAAAACGGCTATCTCCCCCAATCACTTCCATTAGCGCACCTAACCGCGTTGCTATCGAACTTCCTTCAAAGAGCATGGAAGCCCCGACGGCTATGGCGGCAATGGGAAGCAGATATTGAGGAAAGACATTGGTCAATCCGATGATCGAGAGCACTACAGCGGCTATTCCGAAAATATACCCACCTAGAGAACCGGTCACGACAGCCCGCATCGCGCTTATCTTTTCGCCTTCGTGTATATCGGAATCATGCTGCAGATTTGGCTCATGACGAATGTCAGTTTCCATGGTCGCTTTCCTCCTTTCTACTCATTGCATATCCGAATTAAACCTTACAGCTTAACCGCATATGCGAGAAGATCAGACGACCTTCATCAAGCCTATAATAGTAATCCCCGGCGGAATGTCAAGGCGTCGCGCTATAATATAAAGTAGTTAATTCAATATGTTACCTGAAGAGAAGGACGAGAAGGGGCTCTTGATTGCGGCAGAGGTGAATTATTGAGAGATGTAGAAGACTCGTCCCGGGGAAAGACTGGAGGCAGACGAAGCCTCATTGATCTATCGGACGGAGAAACTCTCTCCCATCATCCATAGGGTTTCCGGTGGGACCGGGAAAGGATCTTTATCGGGTTCTTTAATCCGCTTCGACCTTCTGTCCGCTTTGGATTTCCGGACTTAAAACCGCCGTCCGTAGTCCTAGATGTAAGGGAAGACGTGTTTGATGATCATCTGGAAGTTTCGTTTCACCTCATCCTTCCCGTCGATGATCCCCATGTGGCCTGGGAAGCAGGCCTCGACATCGAGATCGGACAGTCTCATGATGCTGTCCTTGAGAAGTCTGCCATCACCGCCGGGGAAATCGGTACGTCCGACGTTCTGTTCGAAAACCACGTCGCCGCAGAACAGAAACTCCTGCTTGGACCAGTAGAGCCCGATGGAGCCGGGCGAGTGCCCCGGGATATGGATAATCTGAAACTCTTCCGGTCCCAGCTTGATCTTCCCTGCTTTCAGGATGAGGTCGACGTTGACCTTGGGGATATCGAGGCCGAAGAGGCCGTAGAGCTCCCCGCCCACGCCGCCCATGAAGGCGATCTCATCTTCGTGAAGTCCGATGCGGACATCTTTACTGGAGAACCACGTCGAACCTTCATAATGATCGGGATGGGAATGAGTATTGATGACGTAACGGATGTCGCCCTTGTCTATTCCGTCGTCGGCCATCTGCGCGAAAAGATCTGGCAGGTAGCGGTTCAGCCCGGGATCTATCAAACACTTGACGTCTCCACCGATATAAAAGCTGTTGCAGTTGTTGTCGTACATGTTGGTCCACTCGTAAACGTAGACGTCGGATGCGAATCTCATGGTGTCTCCTTTAAGGTTATGACCATATCGTCGAAAGCGGCGCAGGTGTTGGGAAAGATGTCACGCGCCACCGATTCTGATTCTTTGCGCGCCTCGAGATCGGGGTGCGTGAAGGCGTCGAAATGAACCAGCGCCAGCTTCTTCGCCCCTGATTCGGCGGCGATCCGTGCCCCCGTTTCCGGATTCAGATGCGGCCAGTACTCGTTGGTCTGCCCGGCCCGAAAGGCGCACTCGGTGAAGAGCAGATCTGCGCCCTTTGCCAGCGAGACAGCGTTTTCGCAATAGCCCGTGTCGGCGACGTAACCGATCACCTGGCCGTCGATCTCGAAACGATATCCGAGCGTCAGCGTGGAATGGACCAAAGGTAGCGCCGTCACGGTAAAGGGAAGCCTGTCCCTCTCCTGTGGAAGTTCAACGACACCTTGAAAATAGGGCAGCAGCTCCAGCGGAAGGGTGAAAGGGTTGTTGGCGATAACGTGCAGCATCTTTTTACTGTCCGTAGGGCCGCAGATCGTGAGGCCGCCCAGGAAATGGTACTTGGCCAGGATGTGGAGCCCCGCGATGTGGTCGATATGAAAGTGGCTGAGAAACAGAAAAACCGGTTTGCGATCCTCGGCCGCCTTGTAGCGGTCGAGTTTCCCGATGCCGTAGCCGGCATCCAAAACAATGTCGTAGTCTTTCGTCCTGAGCAGTATCGAGATCGTGTTGCCCGTCGCCGTATCGTACCAGCCGTTGGTACCTAAGAAGATCACTTCCAAAATGGCACCCTCTCTACATTCCTGTTAACTGTTCTCTCCGCATTGCCTTCCGACATCGCCCGACGACTATAGGTGAGTGCGATTCCTGCGTCAAGACCCATCCTGAGCGGAATCCCGGGACGGCGCCCCTTTTGGGGAACCGCCCCGGAAAGAAAACTAGCAGGGGAACTCGTAGAGCTTATCGATCACAGGCTGATACTTCTTCAGTACTTCTCGGCGTTTCAACTTCAAGGTCTGGGTGAGCATGCCGTTATCGACGGTGAAGCCTTCCATCAGCAGCACGACCTTCTTCGGCACCTCATAAGCGCCCACCTTGCCCTTCAGATGTGCCTGCACCTCGTCCTCGTAATACTTGATTACCCGCTGGTCTTTGACAAAGGCTTCGTGGTCGGCAGGGAAGCCCTTTTCGGCAGCGATCTTGTCCATGACAATGAAGTCGGGAACGATCACGCAGACGGTATAAGGTTTATTCAGGCCGAAGATCATCGCCTGCTCGACGCTGGGAAGAAGCTTCACCTCTTCCTCGATTGCCGAGGGATAAACGAACTTGCCGTTTTCCAGCTTGAACTGTTCTTTGATGCGGCCGGTAATGTAGAGGAACCCGTCATCGTCGAGATAAGCCCGGTCACCGGTGCGCAGACCGCCGTCGTCGGTCATGGTCGCCTTTGTATCTTCGGGTTTGTTGTGATAGCCCTGCATGACATTCGGACCGTAGACGATGAGTTCCCCCTCCTTTGTTCCGGGCTCCATGCCGGTGCGGTCGATGACAAGCTTAACCTTGTCCAGGGCGATGCCGCAGCTGCCGATCCTGTACTTGGCGGGGGTATTGACCGTTCCGGCGGGCGAGATCTCCGTCATCCCCCATGCCTCGTAGATGGGGATGCCGATATCGAAAAAGAACTGGGCGATGTGAGGGCTCAGCGCGGCGCTGGAGCTGATGGCCAGTTCCAGCCGGCCGCCGAAGCGGTCTCTGATCTTCTGGAAGACGATCCCGTCGATGATCTTAAACTTCAGGTCGTTGAGGAGGCTCTTCTTTCCCTCTTTGGCCAATTCGCGCTTCTTGGCGCAGGCGTTTAATCCCGCGTCGAAGAGGGCCTTCTTGATGCCGCCTTCATCTTTCATCTTCTGATTCAGCGCGTCGTAGACGCGGTTGAAAATCCGGGGAACCGCGATGAGCATCGTGGGTTTCACGAGTTGTAGGTCGTCAACGATCGTTGCGGGGCTTTCGGCAAATCCGGTGGAGCCGCCGAGTCTGATCAGCGTGTTCAGTTCTGCGGTCTGGCCGTAGGAATGCGCCCATGGCAGGAAGGAGAGGGTGACGGTATTCTCATCGAGCATGTGGAAGGCTTTGCACAGGGCATGGA
>JAQULV010000081.1 GCA_028718405.1 Smithellaceae bacterium | reverse complement strand
AAAGCTCCATCTTTTTGACGAGGTTGCGTTTCTCCTCCATGATCGCCTTCAGTTCTTCGGCGGTTCCCATCTGGTTGAGAAAGGCCGGTTCCAGAGGGATCAGCTCTTTGTCCACGAACTCTCTGATCATACCGGTTATTGCCTTCATCTTGTCGGAAACGGTAAAGTCCATACGCTTATCCCCCTGTATCTTATCTGTAGGTTATCAATGACGCATCCCCGGTTAGTTCGAGATGCGAGGTAACGTTGAAGGAAGCGAGGGTCATGCGCTCCTCGTCATAGATGAATTTTGTGAGAGAGGCATTGACGATTCCCCAGGCAAGCCTCATCGTCGCTTCATCGGAGAGCCCGAGAGCCGTCTGAACTGCCACTGAGATTGGCCCCCCCGAGGTGAAGACAATGACACTCCGGCCGTGGCCGTTTTCCTCCCGGATCCTTTGCAGCCCGCCCTGCACCTTGGCCTTGAAATCCTCCCAGGTATTGATCCCGGGTTTGTAGTACTTGCCCGATACCCAGCGTCTGACGATCTCCTCGAAAAAACGCTGGAAGGCTTTCTTGTCCGTGTATATGTCCTTAAGCTGCTCTTTCAGGGTGGGATCAGCTTCGGCGATCTCCAGAATATGAGCCGTGATGATGTCCTTGGAATTGTACTCGTTAAATTCGCCGGCGATGGAAAGCTCGGGTACATGGTTGCCGTTTTTCCCATAGGTTGAGATTAACGCTAATGCGGTGTCCTTCTGACGTTCCATCTCACCCGAGTAAATGGTGTCGAAGGTAGAGCCGGTCCGCAACAGATATTCGGCGAGGATCCTTGATTGTTCGAGGCCCCTTGCCGAGAGCTGATCATAGTTTTCTGCGCCGAAGGAAGCCTGACCATGCCGGATCATATAGATGACGCTCATAAGAAATAGTTTTTCCTTTTTCAAACGATGCGTCACCATACTATGCCATAGAAAAACGGTCAATAAAAAAGAGCGAGCGCTCGATAAAATAGGGAAGGATGCGTTCAGCCGGCACAAAAAAGGCGAACCCTTGGGGTTCGCCTTATCGGTTATTTGTATCTGAGATTGTCCCGTATTCTAATGGGACGCAGTTTCTTGATCAAGCCAGTTCTTGTAAGAAGCCATCTTGGCCAAGGCCTTTACAGCCCGTTCCGGGGTGAGGAAGGAAACACCTTTATAGCGCGCCCCTTCGATCTCGTGGATCGTACGGCTGTTCTCATCGGCCAGGAGGTAGACGCCCAAGACAGGCTTTTCATGTTCTCCCATGAGCCGGATGACCTTTTCCATGTAACCGTCGTCGAATTGTTTCATGTATCCCGGTATCTTGCTGAGGAACGCCCGATCCGCCGTGGGATCCGATGCCAGGGTCGAGGCGATCATCGCCTTCACGAAGGGGATCCGACCGAGAATACCCATATGGATCACGGCGTCGCATCCATCCCACTGAATAAGCTCCTCCATGACTGCCAAGGGAATCTGGGGATCGTTTTCACCGACGATATCGATGGGGTTCGAGCGGCTCCAGTAAGGAGGGAGAATCTTATCCATTCGGGCGATGATATCCGGCGAAAGGTCGGGAATCTGCAGGCCGTGTTCGATGCACATGTCGGCCGTGACAACGCCCCATCCCCCGCCCAGGGTCATGATAGCCACCCTTTTGCCCAAGGGTAGCGGCAGGGACGAAAAAACTGCAGAGAGGTCCAAGAGGTCCATGGGGTGCTCTGCCAAAACAACGCCGGCTTGCCGGCAGGCGGCCTCAAAAACGCGGATGTTGGAAGCAAGAGCTCCCGTATGGCTAGCAGCAGCCCTATTTCCAGCTTGTGTCCTACCCCCTTTCAGGATGACAACAGGCTTCTTTCTTCCGACACGACGGGCCGATTCATAGAAGCGCCGCCCGTTCTTCACGCTTTCAATGTAGAGCAGTACTGTATCCGTGAGATCATCAACCTCGAAGCCGTCCATGTAGTCCTCTATACTGATCATAGCCTCGTTTCCCGAGCCGCTGAAGGCCCGGATCCCGATACCCTCCTTCTCGGCAAAGCCCAACAGCTGTACGCCCAGATTCCCCGATTGGGCGACCAGAGCAGTCGAGCCCGGCTTCGGATGAACGTGCGATCCCATGCAGTAAAGGGAGATGTGTGGATTGCAGATTCCCATGGTATTGGGGCCAAGAATAACGATACCGTTGTCACGGGCTACGGAGACGAGCTTCGCCTCCAGTTCCCTTCCCTCTTTGCCGGTTTCACTGAAGCCGGAGCTGATCAGGAGCATATTCTTGATGCACTTGGCTTTCAACCCCGGGATCAGATCGAGGACCTGAGCCGCGGGGATTGTGACGACGGCCAGATCTACGGGGCCGGGTATATCTGTTACGGATTTGAAAACGGGACGCTCGGCGATGGTCCCTCCTTTGGGATTGACCAGGTAGATATCCCCCTTGTAATTGGCGCCGATAACGTTCGAATAGAGCATCTGTCCCCATTTTGCGAAACGCGGCGAGGCGCCGATAAAGGCAATAGAACGAGGATAGAAGAGATTACGAATGGCCTTGGGTTCGATGGGCGCGCGAACGTCTTTGGAGACCTTTTTATCAGCTAGGATCACCAGGGCGTCGACCGCCGCCACCTTTCCGTCCGGGGTGATGAGCAAAGGGTTTACGTCGACTTCAGCGACTTCAGCATGTTCGTTCCCGAGGCGAGAGATACCCACTAGCGTTTTGATCAGCTGTTGCTCGTCAGCCGCCGCTTCACCCCGGAAGGGTCCGAGAAGTTTCGTTGCCCGCAACTCGGTGAGCATCTGAGCGGCTTGTGAATCACTCAATGGTGCCAACCGGAAAGCGACATCATCCAATGCCTCGGTAAAAACTCCTCCCAGGCCGAACATTACAACCGGACCGAACTGTTCATCGCGAAAAAGCCCCACGACGAATTCGCGTCGCCCCTTGAGCATGGGCTGCAAGAGAAATCCTTCCAAGTCATCACCGGCTGCGGCACGTATCTCTTCGGCTGCCGAGCGCACGGCCTCCGCCGTCTGCAGGTTCAGCTTTACCAGGCCTCTTTCCGTCTTGTGCGTCAGCTTCTCTCCGAGGCCTTTAACGACCAAGGGATAACCCATGGTCCCCGCCTGAGAAACTGCATCTTCCACACTGGTCACGACGACTTCTTCCACGACGGGAACGCCATAGTGTTTCAGTAATTCCTTCGATTGGGCTTCTGTCAAAGCGACGCGCTTACCCGCCTTTTTTTTCTTCAACAAATTTTCAACGTCCATCCTGTAACCCCTCACGCATTTTTGCCGCCCCGCAAGCGAGAACTGACTCCTCTATTCTGGAAAATGAGTTTACTGTGTGATCCTGCCTGCAAGGTCCTTTTCTAGTTAAATGGAGGACTTGGTCTTTACCACAACTCTCTGCGGATTTCAAACGGCGAGATGGAAAAGAATCAGGAAAGAAATTGACAGCCGCCAGACCCCCAATTATAGTGCCGCCCAGTTATGTTGAGGTGGTTTTTCGACCATGAACATCTTTGCCCGTCGCCGCGGAGCAGAAAGGAACAACGTTTCTCCCGAACTCCGCCAAGTTTATCTTGAGCTGTCAACCTTCTGCAATCTTTCTTGCCAGACTTGCGCTAGAAATTCTATCGTAGATTTCGCCCCTGTCCATGCGGATCGAGAATTGCTGGAGAAACTGGCCTCTCAGCTTGCCGCTATCGGTTCCTTACAGCGCATTGTCTTGCTGGGATTTGGCGAATCCCTGTGCCATCCGGAATTCACGGCTATTCTCCGACAACTGGCTAAAACCAAGATCCCCATCATCCTGGTTACCAACGGCCATCTGTTGACGCCTTCCCTGGCAGAGTTCCTCGTGGAGTTACGGATCCGCGGGACTTTCTTTTCCTGGGACGATAGTTTCTCTGATGGTGAACAGAAGATCCGTATCGGCGCCGATGGCGCCGTCTTTCGAGACAAGATCAGAACGCTCGCGGAATGGCGAACACGGATGCGCTCTCCCTGGCCGGAGATAGGCATGGAGATCGTAGCCCTGAGACGGAATACCCACCTCTTGGAACACATCGTGACGGAAGGCCGGACGCTGGGAATAGAAAGATTCATCGTCACCAATATCTTTCCCTATTCGTCCGTCATGGCTCAGGAGATCCTTTACGTACCCAGAGGGGTCCCGCCGATAGATCTGAGGCATCTGCTTCGTCGGGCCGGGCCTAGCGGTTCCTTGACGATAGCGGGTCAGGTGGGGGAAAGGAACAGGAGATGCCCCTTTATGGAGAGGGGGACACTTTTTGTTACCGCGTCGGGAGATGTTGTCCCCTGTCCGGAGCTTGCCTATACCCATGCCGCCATCTACTTCAGATTTCCACGGATGCACTACCGTTTTACGCTGGGGAATATAAAGGAACGATCGCTGATGGATATCTGGCATGAAAAAGAAACGGAGCTCTTTCGGGGGAAATTTGTCGCTTTCGATTTTCCCGACTGCCTCCACATCTGTGATGATCCGGACCGATGCTACCATCGCGATCAGCCGCACGGCGACTGTTTTTGGAACGGCACTCCTTGCGGGGAATGTCTGTGGGCCAGAGGTATAATCGTCTGCCCCTGATGGATAGATCATCGTCTTTACAATATGCGTGGTTATGGAAGGAAGATGAGGAAAAGGTGCGATTTTCTGTTTGAGTCTCGTCAATCAGTCTTTCGGCGCGGGCTCTTTTTTTTCGGGATCAGAAGTTTGGCGATGATATCGTCATAGAGCTTATTCAGATCCAGCGGCTTTGTCATGTAGTCCAAGGCCCCCAGCTTGAGAGAGTCCTTCGCCATCCGCTCATCACCGATGGCCGTCACCATGATGACGTTAATCATCGGATCAATCTTTTTGATTGCCTTGAGGACATCGATTCCCCACATGCCAGGCAGAACAATATCTAACAGAACCAACTGCGGTCTGATTTCTTTTGCCTTGCTGATCGCCGTCGTCCCGTCGAGAGCGGTTTCCACCTCGTGCCCCTTCAGGGACAGAAATTCCTTACATGCCTTGCAGACCTCGATCTCATCATCAACCACCAATATATATCCCATAAATATCCACCCCTTGGCGGAAGGTAATCACTTGGCGATCGTCACCGGCAAATCGATGATGAACGACAGGCCTCCCCATTCATTGTTCTCCGCGCGCATACGACCGGCGTGGTCCTGTATTATCTTGTAAGCGATGAAGAGCCCCAGTCCGGTCCCTTTTCCCTGGGGCTTGGTCGTGAAGAACGGCTCAAATATCTTCGCGAGATCGGTAGGCTTCATTCCCGGGCCTTTGTCGGCAATGGTGATCCTTACATACCGGTTGTCCTCGTCGTCATTGACGCTGTCGGTGTTGACCGCTATGAACTTGTCTTTCTTTCCCCGCATGGCGTCGACGGCGTTGCAGATGATGTTGAAGATGACCTGCTCGATGCGGTATTTGTCACAGACTATATCCGGTAAATCCATGCCGTAGCTAACTTCCAGGGTAACCTTTTCAATCTTGAGCAGGGGCTCTGTCATAGAGATTGTTCCGTCGATGACCTTGTGAATGTCGTTCAGTGTCCGATAATTGGTGGAAGTACGGGCAAATTCATTAAGATCCTTGGTGATCTTCACGATCCTTGATATCTGCGACTTGAGGATCGCAAAATCGCCCCTGATGCTATCGGGGATACCGTCTCTCGCTTCCATCAGCTGGAGCCGCATGGACATGATGTTCAGAGGGTTCAAAATTTCGTGAGCAACCCCGGCCGAGATCCTGCCGATGGCGGCGAGCTTTTCTGACTGGACGAGGAGGTCCTTCGTTTCCCGCAGCTGTTCAACTTTTTCCAGAATCTTCTCTTCGATCCACTTGCGCTCGCTGATATCCCGCAGCACCAAAGCAACAACGGACTTTCTTCCGAAGCGCACCTTACGCGAAAGTCCTTCCACCCACTTGATCTCACCGGTTTTCGTTTTGATCATGTAGTGGTTATAGAATTCATTTCGGTCCCGTTTCAGATGGCCGATGTCGCGCCAGGCGATTTCTTGAGAGTCCTCCCAAAGGAACTCCGAAAAGTTGGCGCCTATGCCTTCCTCCGGGGTCTTGAGATCCATAAGCTGGGCGGCGGCTTTATTTCCTAAAAGAATAACTCCTTTCCAGTCGATGATGATCATGGCATCCAACATGTTGCCGATGAGGATGTCATAGAATTCGCGGGACCCCATTGAGCCTTCGTTGACCGGGGATTTGGCGATGCCCTTTTCCCGGAGTGGCTTGACTCGAGTGACGGGTGGCATGATGCTGGCGAAAGAAAAATCCTTCACATCCATCTTCATCACCCTTAGGAAGAAAGTTGGTATGATTTTAACTTCCGCAGGAGGGTTTTATAATCCACCTCCAGAAGCCTGGCCGCTTTGCTCTTGTTTCCCCTCGTCTCCCTGAGCGTTTCT
>JAQULV010000080.1 GCA_028718405.1 Smithellaceae bacterium | reverse complement strand
GCTCGAGACCGAGAAGACCCAACTCACGACTGTCCAAGCAAATCTGCAAAAGGACATTGAGATCCTCAAGAAGAGCAAAGAAGAGGAGGTTCAGTCCGTGAGCAAGACTTACGAGAATCTCCTTCAGGAGATGAAGGGCGAGATCGCCAAGGGTCAGGTGACGATCACGGAATTAAAAGGGAAGCTGACCCTCAACGTCGTCGAAGAGATCCTCTTTGATTCCGGTAAGGCTGAGGTAAAAACGGAAGGTTTGGCCGTCCTGCAAAAGGTCGTCGGTGTCCTCAAGAATGTGAAAGACGAGATGATTCGGGTCGAAGGACATACCGACAACGTAAAGATCGGCGGGGGCCTCCTCAAGAAGTATCCCACCAACTGGGAACTTTCCGCCGCCCGTGCCATCAATGTGACCAAGTATCTGCAGAAGGAAGGTATAGATCCGACGTTCCTGTCCGCCACGGGTTACGGTGAATACAAGCCCGTCGCCGACAATGCCACTCCCGAGGGTCGGGCGAAGAACAGGCGCATCGCTATTGTGTTGCAGCCGAAGGACTAAATAAAGGACAGATCAACAAATGGGCAAGACCTTAACGGAAAAGATACTCGAAAAGCACCTTGTCTCCGGGGCCTTTATCCCGGGAGAAGAGATCGCCATCCGGATCGATCAGACGCTCACCCAGGATGCCACGGGAACAATGGCCTACCTCCAATTCGAGGCCATGCACGTTCCTGCGGTGCAGACGGAGCTATCGGTAAGCTATATCGACCACAACACCGTCCAGATCGGCTTCGAAAACGCCGACGACCACCGCTATCTCCGGGATGTGGCCCGCCGCTACGGGATCTACCTGTCGCGCGCCGGCAACGGCATCTGTCACCAAGTCCATCTGGAACGGTTCGGAAAGCCGGGCAAAACCCTGATCGGCTCCGACTCCCACACGCCCACGGGCGGCGCCTTGGGGATGATCGCCATCGGCGCCGGGGGCCTTGACGTGGCGCTAGCCATGGCGGGGAGGCCTTTTTATCTCACCTGTCCCCAGGTCGTGCGGGTCGAACTCAAGGGGAAACTTCCCGATTTCTGCTCCGCCAAGGACGTGATCCTGAAGGTCCTTTCGATCTTCACCACCAAGGGAAACGTAGGCCAGGTCTTCGAGTATGGCGGTCCCGGTGTCGCAACCCTCACGGTACCCGAGCGGGCTACCATTACCAACATGGGCGCCGAATGCGGGGTGACGACCTCGATCTTCCCCAGCGACGAGATGACCCGCCTCTTCCTTGCCGCCCAGGAACGCGAGGCTGACTGGGCGGAGCTCAAGGCCGACCCGAACGCATCCTACGCACGGACCGTCGCGATCGATCTGTCCTCCTTGGAGCCCCTTACGGCGAAGCCCCACAGTCCCGATAACATAGCCACCGTCCGCGAGATGGGCGCCATCGAGGTGAACCAGGTGTGTATCGGCAGTTGCACGAATTCGTCCTACAAGGATCTCGTCACAGTGGCGAAGCTTCTCAAAGGGAAGGTCGCCCACCCCGGTATCAGCTTCATCATTGCCACGGGCTCCCGTCAGGTGATGGAGAATCTGGCCCGCGACGGGTATCTCGCCGATCTCATCGCCTCGGGCGCCAGGATCATGGAGAATGCCTGCGGTTTCTGCATCGGCAACAGTCAAAGTCCACCTTCCGGCGGAGTGTCGCTGCGCACCTCCAACCGAAACTTCATGGGACGCTCCGGTACGAAGGACGCCCAGGTCTACCTGGTGAGCCCGGAGACGGCGGCGGCGGCGGTCATAACCGGCCGCTTCACCGATCCTCGCGATCTCGGCATTGCCTATCCCTCCGTCGCGATGCCCCGGAGCTTTCACCTCGACGACAGTCTGATCCTCATACCACCAAAAGGAAGCGATCCGGAGGTCGTCATTCACCGGGGACCCAACATCGGTGCCCCTCCGCATAACGATCCTCTCCCGGAGATCCTGGCCGGCGAGGTAACGATCAAGGTGGGAGATAAGATCACGACCGACCACATCATACCGGCAGGCGCCCGGATGAAATACCGCTCCAACATCCCTAAATACGCCGAGTTCGTTTTCGAACCTATCGACGAGAAGTTTCATCTGCGGGCCGAGGAGATCAGGCGCGCCGGACGCCACAACGTGATCGTTGCCGGACTCTCGTATGGACAAGGTTCTTCCCGAGAGCACGCCGCCATCTGCCCCATGTACTTGGGGGTGAAGGCGGTAATCGCCAAGTCCTTCGAGCGGATCCATGCCGCCAACCTCATCAACTTCGGGATCCTGCCGCTCACCTTTGTCTCAGAAGATGACTACGGCCGGCTTGATCAGGGCGACCGCCTGGAAATCAAGAATCTCCCAGGAAATCTTTCTGCTGACGGCTCGCTCCACGTCGAGAACCTGACCAAAGGGTTTACTTTCCGCGTCAAATATGAACTCACCGCACGACAGAAGAAGATGATCCTGGCGGGCGGCGCCATCAATAGCCTGTAGATGATTGACGCAAAGCCGATTTCGTACGCCCGCGAAGATCTTCCCAGACATCTTTTTCTTGTCTCGAAGGTCATATTCTGGTAGGGAAGCAGGCTCGTTTTCTTACGCAACTTTGGCTTATGAGAGGTAAAGGGTAGATGGCAAAACCAGGCAGGATCACCGTGAAGACGCCGCTCGTGGAGATGGACGGCGACGAGATGACCAGGATCATGTGGAAGATGGTTAAGGATAAACTCCTTCTTCCCCACCTGGATATTACCCTCGATTATTACGACCTCCACGTGAAGCACCGCGACGATACCGACGACCAGGTAACCGTCGATGCGGCCCGGGCCATTATGAAATACGGCGTGGGCGTGAAGTGCGCGACGATAACCCCCAACGAGGATCGCGTCCGGGAGTACAGCCTCAAGAAAGCCTGGCGGAGCCCTAACGGCACGATCCGCGCCATGCTGGACGGTACGGTCTTCCGCAAGCCCATCTTGGTATCGAACATCCATCCCGTTGTCTCCTCCTGGAAGAAACCGATCACGATCGGCAGGCACGCCTACGGAGATGTTTACAACAACACGGAGATGGAGATCCCCGGACGGGGAATGGCTGAGATCGTCTTCACCCCGACGGACGGCGGCGAGCCGCTACGCAAGACGATCATGGAATTTTCCGGTCCCGGCATCTGCCAGGGGATTCACAATACCGACGAATCCATCCGCAGCTTCGCCCGGGCTTGCTTCACCTTTGCCCTGGACCAGAAAATCGACCTGTGGTTCAGCACCAAGGATACTATCTCCAAGATTTACGACGCGCGGTTCCGCGAGATCTTCGCCACGGAATACGAGGAAAGCTGGCGCGATAAATTTGCGAAGGCAGGTATTGAGTACTTCTTCACCCTGATCGACGATGCCGTCGCCCGGATTATAAAATCCGAAGGAGGCATGCTCTGGGCGCTGAAGAACTACGACGGCGATGTGATGTCGGACATGATCGCCTCCGCCAACGGGAGCCTGGCCATGATGACCTCCGTCTTGGTGTCTCCCCGCGGTTATTTCGAGTACGAGGCCGCCCATGGCACCGTCCAGAAACATTATTACAAGCACCTCAAAGGGGAAGAAACCTCATCCAATTCCATGGCCCTCATCTTTGCCTGGAGCGGGGCACTGTGTAAAAGAGGAGAACTAGACGAAACCCCTGCCGTCGTTGACTTTGCACGACGTCTCGAAGAGGCCGCCCTCGAAACGGTAGAGGCAGGTGTCATGACGGGCGACCTGCTGCTGATCGCCGAGAAAAGACCGGAAAACAGAAAGGTCAATACTGAACAATTTATCGACGCCATCGCTGCGCGGCTGTCCGTCAAGCTGGCCTGAGGCGGCGTCAATGATCACACAAACATAACGTTCCAACATTCATAATCATTTTCCCCCTCGGCCGCTTCGGGCAACCTACGGCGGCAAATAATTTGTCTTCCCTTCCTCGGCCGCAAATCCTTACTGCCGGCTATTGCCTCCCGCAAAAGATATCGATTCCGCATCGACAACCCCGCTTTCTCCTCACAGTCGCCAGAGCTTCGGGCACGAAACGTGCTATTCAAATGTGCGACGCCCGTCACATGAGACTGCCCTGGGCAGACCAGAGCTAACGACGGATCATGCCAAGCACGAAAGGGGTAACTTCTTTGCAAGAGAGATTCCCGTCCCCGCGACGGCGCAAGCGGATTTATCGGAAGCCCCTCTTTGCGGCCCTTCGGCTCGGGGGGTTCCCTTATCATGGATTTGCGTGGTGGGATTATGAACGATAAGGACAAGACACGAGGGGAACTCATCGCCGAGATCGAGGCGTTGAAGCGCCGTCTCCGCCGGGCTGAAGAACGTTCGCGCCGGGACGGACGAGAGGCCCGAGCGACAAAGGAAGGTCCGGCGATCATCGACCTTCTTCCCGATCCCACATTTGCTATCGACAGCGAGGGACGGATCACCTCCTGGAACCGCGCAATGGAGAAGCTCACCGGACGCAGGTCCTCCGACATGCTGGGCAAAGGGAACTATGAATACGCCATCCCCTTCTACGGCGTGAGGCGCCCGATCCTGATTGATCTCGTATTGAAAGGGGACAGATCATCTTTGGAAATGTATAACAACGTCCGCTGGTTCGACAACTTCATTACCGCCGAGATCATCAGAGATGAGACCTCCGCGGAGAACAGCCTGTGGGGGTCCGCCAGCATCCTCACTGACGATGAAGGAAAGGTAGTCGGTGCCATCGAAACGATACGGCACAACAGAGAAGACGGAAAGGCCGAGGAAGAGTTGAGGCAGACGCGCAACTACCTGGAGAACCTGCTCGACTACGCCAATGCCCCCGTCATCGTCTGGGATCCGTCCTTCAGGATCACACGCTTCAACCATGCCTTCGAGCGTCTCACCGGCTACCGGTCGGAAGAGGTCATCGGCAGGGAACTTGCCCTTCTTTTTCCCGAAACAAGCCGCGAAGATACATTGGCGCAGATACAAAGAACGCTAGCCGGTGAATACTGGGAAACGGTGGAGATACCAATCCTTAGGAAGGATGGCGGCATCCGCATCGCCCTGTGGAATTCCGCCAACATCTATATGGACGACGGAAGAACCCTTGTATCAACCATCGCCCAAGGTCAGGATATCACCGAACGCAAACAGGTAGAGAGCGAAAAGACCTTAAATGCCGTCCGTACTCAAGTCCTGCTTGACCTTAACGCCTTGGCGGAAAGGCCCAGTGAGAGGATCTTCGATTTTGCTCTGGAGGCCTCCCTCAAGGTGACACAAAGCGAATACTCTTTCGTCGGATTGCTCAACGCGGAGGAAACCGTGATGACGATTTATCGCTGGTCCACCCAAGCCATGAAACAATGCGCCCTTTCCGACAAACCGATTCACTATCCGATCGGCGAGGCGGGCATCTGGGGTGACTGTATCCGCGAACGGAGGCCCGTCTACTTCAATGACTATAGCGCGTCCTACGTCCATAAGAGGGGTATCCCCGCGGGCCATGTGCCGATCTCACGTTTCCTGGCCGTCCCCATCCTCGACGGTGCCGGGATCGTCGCCATCGCGGCCGTGGCAAACAAGACCGCAGACTACGTAGCGGACGACGTCTCGGCGCTGACCACGCTTTACAACAAGGTTTGGGAGATCCTAAAGAGACACCAGGCCGAGGAGGCCTTGAAGGAAACGAGCGACTATCTGGAAAAATTGATCAACTACGCCAATGCGCCCATTATCGTGTGGGACCAGAACTCCCGGATCACACGCTTCAACCATGCCTTCGAGCGTCTTACCGGCTACGCGGCCGAGGAGGTCATTGGGCAGGATCTCGCGCTTCTGTTTCCTGAGATGAGCCGCACTGAATCTCTGGCCAATATAAGAAGAACCCTGGCCGGCGAATATTGGGAGACCGTGGAGATTCCGATTCTCCGCAAGGATGGCGATGTCCGCATCGCCCTGTGGAATTCGGCCAACATCTACGCCAAGGACGGAAAGACCCTCGTCTCAACCATCGCCCAAGGCCAGGACATCACCTATCGCAAAAGGACCGAAGAAGAGTTGGTAAAAATCAGGAAACTCGAATCCGTAGGTATCCTTGCCGGGGGTATCGCTCACGACTTCAACAACCTGCTGGCCGTCGTCCTGGGCAGTATCTCGCTGGCCAAGATGCATGCCGGCCCCGAGGACAAGATCTATGACATCCTGGAGCGGGCGGAGAAGGCCTGCTTCCAGTCGAAGGAACTCACCAAAAGGCTCATCATCTTCTCCAAGGGCGGCGAACCCATCCGGTCCGTCCTATCGATCTCCCAATTACTCAGGGAATCGGTGGATCTGTTTCTCAGGGGTTCCAACGTGAAATGCGAATTTCATCTTTCCGCAGATCTCTGGCCCGTCGAAATCGATGAAGGACAGATCCGGCAGATGATTCAGAATCTTGTTTTCAACGCCCGTGACGCTATGCCGGAAGGAGGAACGCTCAGTATCGGCGCCGAAAACGTCTCCCTGAAGGATCCCA
>JAQULV010000079.1 GCA_028718405.1 Smithellaceae bacterium | reverse complement strand
TACCCCGAGGCCTTACCAGGAAGGAAGATGATGAGTTGGCGTTGGGGCTTCGCTTCTCCGAGAAGAACCGCGCGGAGAACGTGATGATTGTCGACATGATACGCAACGATCTGGGAAGGGTCGCCCGTCCCGGGAGCGTCCAGGTCGAGAGTCTCTTCGACGTGGAGCGTTATCCGACACTCTGGCAGATGACCTCCACCGTTTCCGCCGAAACCGAGGCGTCGTTTTGCGAGATCATGAGGGCGATGTTTCCCTGCGCCTCGATCACCGGAGCGCCCAAGAAAAGGACGATGGAGATCATAGCCGAGCTGGAGACGGTGCCGCGCCGCATCTATACGGGGTGCATCGGTTTCCTCGCCCCCGGGCGACGCAGCCAGTTCAACGTTGCCATCAGGACGATTCTTATCGACAAAAACGAAAATACAGCTGAATACGGCAGCGGAGGCGGAATCGTCTGGGATTCCATATGTGCCGACGAATATGGAGAGTGTCTCCTCAAGGCGCAGGTCCTGAAAGGGCGTCCGGCCTTTTCTCTTCTTGAATCTCTGCTCTGGACTCCGGAGGACGGCTACTCTCTGCTGGAGCCTCATCTTGCCAGGCTCGGCGATTCCGCCTGTTATTTTAGTTTTCCCTTTGATCCGGATCTGGCGAGGATGCGACTTGAGACCGAGGCGGAGCGATTCTCCCGTGAGCCCAGAAAGGTGCGGCTGATCTTGGCCCGTGACGGGTCCTTGACCTGCCATGCGGAAGTGCTGGATGCTGAACAGATGAAGGGGTCCGTTACCTTGAAATTGTCCCGGGAGCCCGTTGACGCCGCCGATATCTTTCTTTATCACAAGACGACGAGGCGGAAGGTTTTCGATGCGGCCAGAGAGGGCTTGACGGATTGCGACGATGTTCTGCTCTGGAACGACAGAGGTGAGATTACCGAGACCTGTACGGCCAACTTCATTGCTCGGATCAGAGACAGGCTTGTCACCCCGCCGGTGTCCTGCGGACTGCTCGCGGGAACGTACCGCTCGTGGCTAATTTCACAAGGTGCCATCAGCGAAAGAATCATCACGAAAGAGGATCTTGAGAGTTGTACGGAACTCTATGTGATCAACTCCGTCCGTGGGCAGCGGAAGGCCATCTTGAGATAAGAACGACAACTTTGCTTCAATTTCCGTCGAGGTTGTGTTAAACAGGGACAACGTTTCAGCATGCCGAGCTTACTAAAGGATCGCAGTGACTTACAATGCCTGACTTATCACGACATGCCATAGGGGTATTCGATTCCGGTTTGGGCGGCCTGACCGTCGTCCGTTCCCTTATGGAACGCCTCCCCTTTGAGAGTATTGTCTATTTCGGCGATACGGCGCGCGTTCCCTATGGCATCAAATCCGTAGAGACGATCAACCGCTACGCTGCGGAGATTACGTCGTTCCTGCTAAAACACGACGTGAAGATGCTTATCATTGCCTGCAACACCATGGCCGCCGTGGCCGACAAGACGGTGAAGGATCTCTCCCCCGTACCGGTTCTGGATGTCATCGATGCCGGGGCACAGACGGCCGTGGCGCAGACGAAATCGAAGAACGTGGGCGTAATCGGTACCCCGGCCACAGTAAATAGCAACGTCTATGCGCGGGCAATCCACGCCTATGACAGCGGAATTCGCGTCTTCTCTCAGGCCTGCCCCCTCTTTGTTCCCTTGGTCGAGGAAGGCTGGCTGGACCACGAGGTGACGAGGCTTACGGCCCAGGAGTACCTGCGGCCGGTCCTGGCGGAACACATCGATACGCTCGTTCTGGGTTGTACCCATTACCCCCTGCTTAAACCCCTGCTGCAGGAAGTGTCAGGCCCGGGGATTAAGCTCGTCGATTCCGCTGAAGCCATGGCGGAGCGGACCGCCCGACTCCTTTCCGAGCGGGGTATGGAGAATACGCATCGGGAGTTGCCCGATTACCGTTTCTACGTAAGCGACATGCCTTACCGTTTCCAGACGATCGGAGAACGGTTCCTGGGTAGAACGCTGGGCCATACCGAGCTCGCCAAGATCTGAGGCAATATTGATGAAGGTACTGCTGGCCGGATACAATCTGGATTACGAAATCATCCGAAAATGGCAGCAGGAAGATCCGTCGGCGCAGAACCTGACACCGGAAACCATCTCCGCCGCCTATGCGCGGATCAGCAGAAGTCCCAAGCCGGTCGATCAGCTCAGGGCGGCTGCCCGCGAAGAGGTGGAGAAAGCCAGGCAGTCCAACAGAAACATCGTCTTCGACATGGGCCACAGCTCCGTGGCCGAGCACGCCGTCTTCAACATTGATGTAATCGGGGTTTCCAGGCTGTTGGTGGAAGAGATCGAGAAATTCCGGCTCTGCTCCTACACGGAAAAATCCCAGCGTTACGTCCTTTTTCAGGACGATTTCGTCATCCCCGAAGAGATTGAAAAGGCCGGACTGGCCGACGAATTCGTTACGACGGTCCGGCGGCAGAACGCCTTTTACAGTGAGCTCTACGAGAAGCTGCGTCCCTTTGTTTTCGAGAGGCATCGAGAACTGGCGGAGGATCCCAAGAACAAGTCCCTGTTGGAAGGGTGGGCAAAAGAAGATGCCCGCTATATCATCCCGCTGGCCACGGAAACGCAGTTAGGCATGACGGCCAGCGCCCGAAATATCGAGCTCATGCTGCGTCGTTTGGCGGCCCATCCCCTCGCCGAGGCCAGGCGGTACGGGCAGGCGCTCTACAGCATTGTGAAAGATGTGGCTCCGTCGCTTATTCGCTATACGGAGCCGACCCGCTACGACCTGCTGCGCCGGGATGAACAAAAGGAAGAGATGGCGGAGATCGGTGCTCTCACCGGCAGCGCGGGGCGGAACTCTCTGTCATGTGGAGCAGTGCGCCTGATCTCTTCGACTCCGGATGCCGATGACGCGATCATTACTGCGCTTCTACATTCATCGCTGGGGCTTGACTGGGGAAAATGTCGGGAGGTCGTCGTCGGCCTGGTTGAAGAAAAGAGAAGAGATATTATCAAATCGGCGCTCCGACATATCGAGTCCTACGACGCCTTGCCTCGTGAATTCGAATACGCCGAATTTCATTTCGAGCTGGAGATAAGCGCGAGCTGCTTTGCCCAGCTGAAGAGGCACCGCATGGCGACGGTTACCTGTCAAGACTACGATCCGGCCCTGGACGTTACCGTTCCTCCCGCCGTTTCCGGGGTGGGGATGGAAGGTCCTTTCCGTGAGATCATTTCGTCAATCGATGAGACCTACAGAAAACTCAGCCGAGCGGTGCCGCAGGCAGCCCCGTACGTGCTTTCCAACGCTCATCGCAAACGCGTCTCGGTAAAGATGAACGTGCGAGAACTCTATCATTTTACCCGTCTGAGGGCCGACCGGCATGCCCAATGGGATATCAGGGCGGTAGCGGAAGAGATGCTGACGCTGGCAAGAGCGAAAGCACCCCTGTCGCTTTTGCTTGCGGCCGGTAAAGATAGATTCCGACAGATGAGGGAAAAGGTCTTTCCCGAGCATTAATCCTTTCCAGGGCGCTATTTTTTGTGCTTGCCCGACGCAGGGTTGTAGCCGGTATCTTTCTGAATCTGACCCGGTGCACCCTTGTGGTGGTGACCCGGTTCCAGGATCACGCAACTCACCATCAGAAAGGACATGATGGTAATAAGGGCCCAAATCCGTTTTTTCATTGCCAGTGCCTCCTTTTTTTGTTATCAATTTTAAAAATGTTGCAGAGAGGATTAGCAAAAACGTCCGGCGATGTAAAGCCGGGATTTAACGGTTGACAGAGCCTGTTTTTGTGGAACCTCATTCCCAGTCTTTCTTTTCCTGACGCTGGTAGCGACTCGCAGGATATATGTGTCGCGAGGCGCCGCTTCAGATTATGATGCATTTCATAGTGGGAAAGTGGCTTTTCCCACAAGATTCGGGCCGTGCGGCTTGCTATTTGTCTTATTGTATTGTAATCAGCTTGACACCACCGAATGAAACCCGTCTGCGGTTGCATCGGCAATCTCTGGGCTGTCGCGCGGAGCGTCGCCCTTAATCAAACATATCAATATTTATACATGGTGAAAGGAGGGTTTCATGAAGAGATATCTTGTTTCTCTACTTATTCCACTTGCGCTACTTATGGCGTCCGTCGCGGGGGCCGATGTAAAGACGCATGCCTTTACTCTGACTCCCTACATAGGAGGAACAACCTTCGATGGTGTGCAGGACCTGAGGACGGCGGGAACTTTCGGTTTGCGCGCCGGTTACGAGTTGTCGCCGGTCTGGGCCGCAGAGGCCTCGGTCGATTATGCAGCCCCGGATATATTGCACCCGGTAACTACCGATACCGGCACCAAGGTCTTCAACTATCGCCTGGAAGTCCTCTACAATTTCATGGCCGATAAGAAACTTGTTCCCTTCATCGCAGCGGGGGTCGGAGGCAACCACGAAAGCTATGCCTCTGTGGCAGGAGATAATAAGAATAACCTCTCCTTCGACTACGGCGCCGGCATAAAATACTTCATTACCAACGACATCGCCCTGCGCGGCGATATCCGCCATATGATGACCTTTGGCCGCTACGAGACGTATCAGAATCTTCTTTACAACGTCGGCCTCAGCTTCTACTTCGGTGGGGTAAAGCCGGCGGCGAAGGCCGCGGAACCCCCGAGGGATTCCGACGGCGACGGCGTCATCGACGCCCAAGATGAATGTCCCGGTACCCCTGCTGGGGTCAGTGTCGACTCCTACGGTTGCCCAATTGATTCCGATAAAGACGGCGTGCCTGATTACCTCGACAAATGTCCCGGAACGCCAGCGGGCACGAAAGTCGATAAGGACGGTTGCCCTCTCGCTGTGAAGGCCGCACCGGTCGCCAAGGCCGATGCCGACAAGGATGGTGTTCCTGACGATCTCGATAAGTGTCCGGGAACACCCGCCGGGGTTTGGGTGGATGCCCAGGGTTGTCCCGTTGATTCCGATAAAGACGGCGTGCCCGATTACCTCGACAAATGTCCCTTGACCCCTGCCGGTGCCAAGGTTGATGCCAAGGGCTGTCCCATCGATTCCGACAAAGACGGGGTGGCTGATTACCTCGACAAATGTCCCAATACCCCCGCCGGCGTAAAGGTTGACGATGCCGGCTGCCCCATCGACTCCGATGGGGACGGCGTGCCCGACTACCTCGATAAGTGTCCGGGGACGGCACCCGGCGTAAGTGTTGACGCCAAAGGTTGCCCTCTTCCCGAGATGATAGTTGAAAAGAAGCAAGCCCAGGCGGCGGCGGTCGTGGCGGTTGATTCCGATAAAGATGGTGTCCCCGATAACCTGGACAAATGCCCCAGAACCCCCGCAGGTGTTAAGGTCGACAAGGACGGTTGTCCTCTCGATTCCGATAAGGACGGAGTGCCGGATTACCAGGATGAATGTCCCAATACGCCGGCCGACGTTAAGGTTGACAAATTCGGCTGTCCCGTTGATTCCGACGGCGACGGCGTCCCCGACTATCTGGACAAGTGTCCCAACACCCCCAGGGGAGCGAAGGTTGATGCCCAGGGTTGTCCCGCAAAGAAGAGTTTCCGCCTGGCCATCGAGTTTGACACGGGTAAGGCCGTGGTGCGACCCCGTTACAACAAGCAACTCAAAGAGGCGGCCGATTTCCTGAAAACCAATCCGGCGACCTCAGCGGTTATCGAGGGCCACACCGATAACGTCGGCGGTGCGGACATGAACATGAAGCTTTCGATCCGGAGGGCCGAAGCCGTCAAGGCATACATCGTAAAGAATTTCGGTGTCAAGGCAGAACGCATCAGCACGAAAGGACTGGGTTTAACCAAGCCCGTAGCCACTAATGCCAATGCCGCCGGCAGGCAGAAGAACCGCCGGATAGAGATCGATATCTTTGATTGATCTTTAAAGAAGAGCCGACCTCGTTTCAAGGCGGGGCGGGATAGAGTGACAAAAGAAGAGGCCGTCCGCAAATCACGCGGACGGCCTCTTTTACATCCGGAAGAAAGACGGGTCAGTCCTTCTTTTCTTTGATTACCTCCATGAAGGCGTCGATCCTGGTAGCGATCTGTCCTTCGGCGAAGCTCCGATCGTCCACCATGTCCGATTCGATCATGAGGCTGGGGATTCCGCGTTTTTCCTGGACCATCTTCTGGATGTCGTATTGGCCCAACGAATAGGGTTTACAACTCCGGTTGGAATGCATCACGATCCCGTCGACATCGTACTTATCGATCATCTCCAGGACGATCTTCGCCATTTCGTCGACGCCGATGTTGAGGTAGATCCTTGTGTAGGCCTCAACCATCGATTCGAGAAAGTTGTTCTCGTCGATGTATTTCATGGAGCCGCACCAGGCCGACGTATAGGTATCGGCCACCAGACACGCGTCGTGACCGGCAAACTGATCGGAGAGCCACTTCATCCGATGCCAGATCGGGAGGTTGTCCCAAAGCAGCCGGTAGCGCTCGTTGGGGATCGCGCCGATCTTGTTTGCGGCCCGCTCCTGCATCTCTGCCAGGAGTTCCTTATAATAGT
>JAQULV010000078.1 GCA_028718405.1 Smithellaceae bacterium | reverse complement strand
TGAAATCTGCCGCCAGCTCTGGGGGAAGAACCCCGCCTTCACGATCAGCTCGCTGGGCTTCATCTCCAACATGGTCCTGTTCGTTTACGGGAACCTTGCCAAGAAGCTCATCACCACTTTCTGCGGCGACGCGTATCCGTTCCCCGGCCCCAACCGGATCTACCAGGAGGCCTACCGCGACGGAAAGATCGAGATCGAAAACTGGACCGTCCTCACAATGCCGCAGCGGTTCTTGGCCGGAGCACTAGGCGTCGAGTGGATGCCGACGCACTCGATTTTAGGCAGCACGATGGAGCAGGAGAACAAGGACAACCTCTGGATCGCCGAGGGACCCGACGGCAGTAAGACCACGATGGTGAGGGCGCTTCGCCCCGACCTCACGCTGATCCATGCCTGGGCCGCCGATCCTTATGGGAACGTCTTACTCCTTCCACCTTACGCGGAGAACGTCCACGCGATTTTCGCCGCCCGCGAAGGTGCTATCGTCACTGTCGAGAAGATCGTGGACACGGACTTCCTGAAAAAATATTCCCACTTCGTGAAGATTCCGGGCTACCTCGTGAAGGCCGTCTGCCCGGCGGCGATGGGCGTTCATCCCTCGGGCGCTTCCAACCAGGGAATCAAGGAGTTCGACGCCTATGCCGAGGACGAGGAGTTCATGCTGGAGCTCCGCGAAGCCTGCAAAGACGATGCGACGTTGGCGGCCTGGACGGAGAAGTGGCTGCTGTCGTGCCCCGACCACGACTCGTACATCAAGAAGATCGGCTTTGAAAAGATATGGTTTCTGAAGGGCCGGTCTGCGGGCGATTCCTGGGCCTCGGAGCTGGCGACGCGCATCTCGCAGATCAACAGCGTTCCCGTCGCGAACAAGACCGAAGTGATGGTCACGGCGGCGGCGCGTTTCCTCAAGAAGAAGATCGCCGCGAAAAGCTACCGGACGATCCTCGCGGGGATCGGCGCTTCGAACCTTGCCGCCTGGAAAGCCTGGTTCGATTTGCGTCGCGACGACTACTCGGCCGACCTCATGGCCGAAGTGGGATTCTTCGGCTACACGCCGCGTCCCGCCGATCCCTTCATCTTCAACTTCCGCAATATCCCCGCCTGCACGATGCTGACCGACATTCTGACGGTTTTGGGCTCCATGGTGGGCGCGGAGTCGAACCGCTGCATCGGCGTATTGGGCGCGGGACAGATCGATCAGTATGGAAACGTGAACTCCACAAAGATCCCCGAGTTCAACCTGTTCCTCGTGGGCTCGGGCGGCGCCTGCGACGTCGCGCGCGGCGCGCAGGAGGTGGTCGTGACGATACCGCTCAGCAAGATGCGCTGCGTGGACAAGCTGAGCTACATCACCGCCCCCGGCGAACGCGTGAAGGCGGTGGTGACGGACTTCGGCATCTTCGAGAAACTGGGCGACGAGAGGACCTTCACGCTCACGGCCTACTTCCCGCAGGAGGGGAAAGACGAAGCGGCGATCATCGAAGCGATCCGCTCGCGCTGCGGCTGGGAACTGAAGGTGGCGCCCACACTGGAAGTCGTCGCCCCACCGACGGAAGATGAATTGAAAGACATCCGCATCTTCGATCCGAGAAGGTATTTCTTGGAAGGATAACTTTTGGCTAAATTGGATTTGTTGGCTGTTCAAGATTGATGAATTGACCGGTGGAGGAGATGCTCAATGTCAAGAATAATGATGTGGCGAAATGTCGAGACTATTCGCAGCAGATCTTTTGTCTGTGGACATTGTGGCAGCCCGATAGCATCGGAAAAGGGTTACGCAGCATACTATCCGGACTCAAGCCCTAATAGAGCGGCCATTATGATTTGCCATAGGTGTCAGTATCCCACTTTTTTTGATGAAGGCGGCAATCAGACTCCCGGTATTACGTTCGGCCAGCCGGTTAGCGAGATAACTGATAAGGCAATTGCCGCTATTTACGATGAAGCAAGAAAAGCAACGGGCGCTGGCTGTTATTCTGCGGCTGTATTGGCATGCAGAAAGCTATTGATGCACATTGCGGTAGTTAAAGGCGCCGAAGAAGGTCTGAGCTTTATCGCATACGTTGAGTATCTTTCGGACAAGAACTATATACCGCCCGATGCCAAGGGATGGGTCGACCATATACGGAAAAAGGGAAACGAAGCGAATCACGAGCTTACCATCATGAAGAAGGAAGATGCAGAGGAACTAGTTTCGTTTATTGAAATGCTTCTTAAGGTGATCTTCGAATTTCCGGCGCAAGTCAAACGGAAATACGGCAAAGATGGAGACTCTATATAGCCCACTTAAAGCATGGAGACTGTAGTTTATCCCGAAACGTAAGGAATTGACACGTATCTATGTTCTTAGTACGGACGTTTCGGAAAATCATTTATTTGAAATACGGAAATTTGGTCGGATTAACTTTTGCATAACCGAGGAGGTATCTAGATGTATTACCAATTGATTGCAACACTTGCTGGAGATAGGAGGAAATCAATTCCCAATAAGACTGAAGACCAAGTGCTGGCAGATTATATAGTTCCGTACGTGTCGGGAGGAACAATTAGCGCTCGATGGGGGAATAGAACAAAGACTTATCAAGTTGTGCAATTAAGAGTATTCAAAACTTTAGATGCATGGGATAAGAAATCGGGGAGGACTCTTGAGAAGTTTATTGGGAAGAAGAAGAATCTGTTTAATACATTTGAAAAGAAAGCTAATAAGATACTAGGCATGGGTAGTCGGCGTTGTTTTGTTGTAATGCCCATTCAAGGTGAGAAATACGGCAATCAGAGCGAACAGAGAATTTTCAAGGAGTATGACGAAAGGTTCGAGGCGATAGAGACGGCCGTATCGGATTTCAAAGTTGTAGCCATCAGAATTGACAAAGAGCATCCCCTTGACGACATTGTTGGGAGAATCAAAAAAGAAATTAAGGCCTGTCATTTCGTCATTGCGGATCTGACGGATGAGCGCCCATCTTGTTATTTCGAGGTTGGCTATGCAGAAGCTTTAGGCTGCCCCATTATTTATATAGCCAGTAAGGAAAGTGTTATATCCCCTCCCAGCAAAACAAAGATCCACTTCGATATTCATATGAACGTCAATTTCTTTTCGAATCACAAGGAGATGGTCGACAAAATAAGAACGGTTATCGAAAAGAACCAAGATCTGTTATTTAAGCCAAAAGAGGAACTGGTTCTCAAGGCATAGTGGTATTATTGCTGTGTCCAGAAAATTAGGGACACTTCCCTAATTTCTGCGACGCTCCTGCCGTGCTAGAGGCATGACGAAAAAAGACAGCCGAATCGTGCCGGCGCTTTCCATTCAGATCGTCATCCCCAGGGGAAATACGGGGACAGTATACTCAATTATGATTTCCCTGCTTTCAGCGATATTTCTGCCGTGTTTACAGATACGACGAAAACAGCCAGGCGAAGAAATAGTGAAGGAGTCCCAAGATTATCGCTCCATCCAGGCCGTCGTCATCCCGCCGAAAGGTACATCATTCCTAAGACAATCTAAAATTATTTGACAGACAAGTTGAATCGCCCTACGGTTCACGTGCGGCGATGCACCGCCGCGCCGTGGTGTTAGACAGTGTTATGAAAAGGAGGAGGGAACCGCAGTTATGGAGGAAGTAAGATCGTTCACACGTGGTTTTTCTGCTGAGAATTGCAATCAGTGTGGAAAGTGTATAGCGGGCTGCCAATACACAGACCTCACGCCCAAACAAGCTCAGACAGTAATGAAAAAAGTTACCGCCGGGCCGAAGTGGTATCCGGAGCTTGCCTTTTGCATCAGATGCGGCAAGTGCGATCACCGCTGTTCCAAGGATGCTCGTCCCAGCGACTTGCAGCATGAATGCCAGGAATATAAAAGACGGAGAGAAACCGAGCTTCCCTCGTCCATGGCCTACGCGATCAACGGTTTGGTGACCGAAGGTTGGGGCGCCAATTTCTTTCAGGACATATACAAAGGCCTGCCGAAGGTGGATCGCGCAATCCTGCGCAACTGGGCGACTCCCAAGAAGAGCAAAGACCTCCTCTGGATCGGCTGCACGGATCGGATGTTGCCACGGTCGTTGGAGGAATCCCGTGCGCTCCGCAACATCGCGAAGTTCGGCGGTCCCGATGATTGCTGCGGCGTGTGGGCGATTCAAGCGGGACTGATGGACGAAGGATACCGGATCGCCAAACGGCTGGTGAATCGCCTGAAGGAAAACAGCTTCGACCGTCTGGTGATGGCATGCGGCCATTGTCAGAAAGTGGTCACCAAAATGATCCCCCAGGCCTTGGGAATCGACGTGCCTTTCCCGATCATCAGCATCTATGATTATTTTCTGGAGATGATCGAGGCCGGCACCGCCAAGGTAACGCCCGTGCATCTCGATGCGGCGATATCCGATCCGTGCTTCGGATATGAGAATGGCAACGAGTATCTGGATTCTCTCCGCGGCCTGGCAAGAACAATCGGCATAACCATATCGGAGTTAGAGCATAACCGCGAAAACTCCATCTGCTGTGGGTATAACGGGTTCTTCAACGACGGCAAGATTTCCAAGTACGTAAAGACCGCGATGCTGAAGCGGAAGGATTTTGCCAACAGCGGCAAGAAGCATGTGCTGAGCTATTGCCCCGGCTGCCATCTCTTCAATCATTATTTCCAACCCGGCTACAAATCGCATTACCTCTTGGAAGAAACGCTTCTCGCCTTGGACGGGAAAGTGGCCGAGCCGTTTTCCGTTTTATACAAGCGGATGCTGCGGCCCCATATCGCCTGGAATCTGACGCGGGTCTCAAAGAGCGCCCTTCTCCCACTGCCAAGATAGAAGGTTCGTGTTGCGAGGGAAATTGGGGGGGCTTCTCTAGTTTAGAGATACGACGAGAACAGCTAGGCGACGAATCGCGGTGCCGCTCGTAAAGGAGGCGGTGGTCCATCTCTTGCATAGTAATAATCCTGCTGCGGTGCTTGATTCCAGTGAAATATATGGACAGCCAACCGGCAGAGGTCTATTTCATAAGAGAAAAGTTTCAGGGCAAATTTAAGGGACAAAAAGAAGGCTCGAAGTAGGAGGACAAAATGAAGAAGATAATCGTTCTGATCGCGCTGGTCATGGTGCCTCTGATGTGCGGCTACGTGTGGGCCGCGGAGATCGCGGGCAAACCCGCCGGGGTCGAAAATGCCTTCGCGATGCCGGCACAGAGCCCGTCATACCCTCCGGGACCGTACAGATTTATCGACAGGGAATATCTAATCATCACTTACGAAACCGACATGGATGCCCTGCGCAAACAGGTGCCTGAACCGCTGGAGATACCTGAGGCGCTCGTGAAGTTCGAGTTCATCAGTATGCCCGATTCAAGCGGCTTCGGAAGCTATATGGAATCCGGCCAAGTGATCCCGGTTATCTTCAAAGGGCAGAAGGGGCAGTATGTGCTCTCCATGTTTTTGAATGATGATGCGCCGATCGCCGCCGGACGGGAGATCTGGGGGTTTCCGAAGAAGCTTGCCTATCCGTCTCTAGGGGTAGACCCGGTCAGCAAGGACACGTTGGTGGGGCGCCTAAAGTACGGCTCCGTTGACGTCGCTATCGGTACCATGGGATTCAAGTATGAGCCGGTCGACAAGCAGGCCATAAAGAAGGCATTGGAGGAAGTACCCAATTATCTTCTCAAGATCATTCCCAATCCCGACGGGTCGACCGCTATCCGGCAACTGGTGCAGTACAACCTTGAAGACGTAACGGTCAAGGAGGCATGGACGGGACCTGCCGATCTGCAGCTCTTCCACCATGCCTTGGCGCCGGTTGCGAACCTTCCGATCAAGAGGATCGTGTCGTGCGTCCACTTCCGATCCGACCTGACGCTCCCGTACGGAAAAGTGGTCTACGACTATATGAAATAGGGACACTTGCCTAATTAGAGGTAAGACGAGAAGAGCCAGGCGAAGGAATCGCGGAGGCGCTCAAAGAAAGGACGGCTGTCAACTTCTTCCAAGGTGACAACCTTGCTGCGGCTCTTGATCTCGCAGAAGTAGTCCGACAAATCTTTCGCGAGAGTTTCGTCGTAGATTTCCACGTTGAGCTCGAAGTTCAGCCGGAGGCTGCGCGCGTCGATATTTGCCGAGCCTATCTGGATGTAGTGGTCGTCCACCATGATCAGCTTCGTGTGGGCAAAGGGCGGCGGCTGATAATAGACGTTGACGCCCCAGGTGAGAAGTTCCCAGAGCAGATTCCGCGTGGCCCAGTGGACGAAGATGAGGTTGTTCTTCTCGGGAAGAACGATATCGACCGTCACGCCGCGTAACGTCGCCGCCTGCAGCGCCGCCAGGATCTCCCGAGGGGGTACGAAGTAGGGCGTCATAATCCTAATCGATTTCTGCGCCGAAGAGATGATCCCTGAAAGGATCATGTAGAGCTTTCCCATCCCTTCATCGGGACCGTCGGAGATCACGCGACAGAGGCTATTGCCCGCAGCTTCAGGAAGAGACGAAGAGGGCGCAAGCGTTTCAGCGGTGACGAAGGACCAGTCCTCGATGAAGGCACCTTCGATCTGGCTGGCCGCCGGACCCTCGATGCGGAAATGGATATCCGTGGTCCGTTC
>JAQULV010000077.1 GCA_028718405.1 Smithellaceae bacterium | reverse complement strand
TCGGCGCGCACCTCGGCGGTCTTTTTTTCGTCGTTTATGTACTTCAGGACCTGCGCGATGAAGGAGGCAATCAGTTTCATCTCGGCTTCCTTCATGCCGCGGGTGGTCACGGCTGGTGTCCCGATGCGGATGCCGCTCGTTACCTGAGGGCCTCTCGTATCGAAGGGGATGCCATTTTTGTTCACGGTGATTCCCGTGCGGTCCAGTGCTTCCTGAGCGTCCTTCCCGGTGATGTCCTTGTCGGTGAGATCGACGAGCATTAGATGGTTGTCGGTGCCGCCGGAGACCAGTCGGAATCCCTCGGCGATCAAAGCCTCGGCCATCGCCGTCGCGTTTTTCACGATCTGGAGCTGGTAGGTCTTGAAATCGTCGGTCAGCGCTTCCTGGAAGGCAACGGCCTTGGCGGCGATGACGTGCATCAAGGGTCCCCCCTGCATGCCGGGGAAGACGCGGCTGTTGAGCGTTTTGGCAAAGGCCTCCTTGCACATGACAAGCCCGCCGCGGGGACCGCGCAGGGTCTTGTGTGTGGTGGAGGTGACGAACTCGCACACCGGAATCGGCGAGGGATGAAGGCCTGTCGCTACCAGGCCCGCCACGTGGGCGATATCGGCCATGATGACGGCGCCGACCTTATCGGCGGCCCGGCGGAATTTATCGAAATCGATGATCCGGGGATAGGCGCTGGCGCCGACAACGATCATCTTCGGCTTGTGCTCGAGCGTTAAAGCCTCTACCTCGTCGTAGTCGATCTGCTCGGTATCTTTCCTCACGCCGTAGGGCACGATCTTGTAGAAGCGACCGGAGAAGTTGGCCGGGCTTCCGTGGGAGAGATGGCCGCCGTGAGAAAGGTTCATGCCCAGGACCGTGTCGCCCGGCTGCAGCACCGAGAAATAGACCGCCATGTTCGCCTGCGTTCCCGAGTGGGGCTGGACGTTCACGTGGTCGCAGCCGAAGAGTCTCTTGCAGCGCTCGATGGCCAGCTCTTCGGCGATGTCGACAAATTCGCAACCGCCGTAATAGCGTTTGCCGGGATAACCTTCGGCGTACTTGTTGGTCATCACCGAGCCCTGTGCCTCCAGCACCGCTTCGCTCACGAAGTTCTCCGAGGCGATGAGCTCGATCTTTTCGGCCTGCCTCCTCGTTTCCAGGGCGATGGCTCTGTAAATCTCCGGATCAACCTTTGCTAGAATCGACATAATCAACCTTTCTTAACGACAAACGTCTGAACCCCCGGTCGCGACCAGGGGCCCTGTATGATTATCTGGATATTATTTCACTGTCCTTCAGGCCGGACGGAGTCTCTCTTCCAGTTCCCCGATCTTGTCAACGCGTCTTCCGTGGCGCCCGCCCTCAAAGGGCGTAGCGAGAAAGACCTGGACGATCTTCTCTGCCGCTTCGGGAGCCGTCTTTCTCCCCGCCAAGACCAGGACGTTGGCGTCATTGTGCTGACGTGCCAGGCGCGCCGTGTCCTCGTCCAGGCATAGGGCGGCCCGGACCCCTTTGAATTTGTTGGCGACGATAGACATCCCGATGCCGGAGCCGCAAACCAGGATGCCGCGGCCGGAGCCGTTGGAGACGTTTCTCGCCACCTGGGCGGCGAAATCGGGGTAGTCGCACGAATCGGCGCTGTATGTCCCTACGTCGTCAAGATCGATAACAGATTTACGGAGCCTCGCTACCAGCTCCTCCTTGAGATCGAAACCGGCGTGATCGCTGCCGATGAAGAGTTTGCCTTCCATCACTCACCCGTGAATTTCTTGAAGATGAGTACCGAGTTTACACCGCCGAACCCGAAGGTGTTGGACATGGCCGTGGAGATGTCAAGCCTGCGCGCCTTATGGGGCACGTAGTCCAGATCGCAGGTGGGATCGGGCGTGTCCAGGTTCGTCGTGGGCGGGACGATCCCTTCCTCGATGGCCTTGATACAAAAGATCGCCTCTATGCCGCCGGCCGCTCCCAAGAGATGGCCGACCATGGATTTTGTGGAGCTGACGGGAATCTTGTAGCTGTGGGCGCCGAAGACCTTCTTGATGGCCTCCGTCTCATAGGCGTCGTTCAACCCCGTTGATGTTCCGTGGGCGTTGATGTAGTCGATCTGTTCGGGCCTCATCCCCGCGTCCTTGAGCGTGACCGCCATGCAGCGGGCCGCACCCGCATGCCCCGGCGGAGGGGCCGCCATATGGAAGGCGTCACTGGTAGTGCCGTAACCCGCAACCTCGGCGTAGATCTTGGCGCCCCTGGTCAGGGCGGAGGTGAGCTCCTCCAAGATCACGATGCCGCACCCCTCGCCGATCACAAAGCCGTCGCGGTTCAGGTCAAAGGGGCGACTGGCCTGCTCGGGATGCTCGTTGTTGGTCGAAAGCGCTCTCATCACTCCGAAACCGGCAACGGACAGGGGGGTGACGGCGGCGTCCGCCCCGCCGGCGATCATGACATCGGCATAGCCCCAGGCGATGAGCCGCGCCGCGTCCCCGATGGCGTTGGTGCCCGAGGCGCAGGCCGTGACGGTACAGTTGATGGGTCCCTTGGCGCCGAACTTAATCGAGACGTGACCGGAGCCCAAGTTAGGCAGGACCGCAGGGATGGCGAAAGGGGACATCCGGCGGGGGCCTTCGTTTGTGATGGTCATCTTTTCCCGTTCCATCGTGGCGAGCCCGCCGATGGCGGAGCCGATGATGACCCCCGCCTGTTCTGCGTTCGTGTCGTCGATGGTAAGTCCGGAGTCGGCCAGGGCCATCTCCGAGGCGGCCAGCGAATAGATGATGAAATCGTCCAGGCGCCTCAACTCTTTTTTGTTTACGAACGCCAGGGCGTCGAAGTTCTTCACCTCCGCGGCGATCCTGGTATCGAAGGCGGCGCAGTCGAACTTGGTGAGAGGACCGACCCCTGATTTGCCGGCGCAGATGCCCGCCCAGGTTTCCGCCAAGGTATTCCCCAGCGGCGTCACCGCCCCCAGACCGGTTATGACGACCCTTCTTTTCAAATATCCCCCTGGGGTGTTAGGAGACACCCTTCGTTTTCAGAAAATCGACCACGTCGCCGATCGTGCGGATCTTCTCCAACTCCTCGTCGGCGATGGCGATGCCGAATTTCTCCTCCATCTCCATGATCAATTCCACTAGGTCGAGGGAGTCGGCTCCCAGATCGTCGATGAAGGACGCTTCGAGTTTGCACTCTTCCCGCGTGACTTCCAGCTGTTCGCAAATGATATCTATGACCTTTTCTTCAAGCGTCATGATAGCTTCCTCCATGCGTTTTATATTGCTCTGTTCTCAAAAAAGGATTTCTCCCTCTACCATAAAAGAGGAAGGCACTGCTAGTAAATTACATATACAGCCCGCCGTTGACGCCCACAACCTGTCCCGTGATATATGCCGCCTCTTCGGTGGTGAGGAACGCAACTACGGCGGCAACGTCTTCGGTCGTACCCAATCTCGAAAGCGGGATCTGCTCTCTGACCTTTTCCTTCTGTTCGGCAGATATCGCAGAGGTCATGTCCGTCTCGATGAAACCGGGTGCTACGGCGTTGACGCAGATATTTCGCGCCCCCAACTCTCTGGCCAGAGACTTGGTGAGGCCCACGATTCCGGCCTTTGTCGCCGCATAGGCCGCCTGTCCGGCATTTCCCGCAAGCGCCACGACGGAGGTCACATTGATGATGCGCCCCCCTCGTTGCTTCATCATGGGACGCGTGGCCGCTTGGCAGCAGTTGAACGTACCCTTGAGGTTTGTGCGGCACAGCCTGTCGAAATCCTCCTCACGGACCCTCACCGTGAGGCCGTCGATGGACAACCCCGCGTTGTTGACGAGGATATCCAGCCTTTCCCGTGTGGAGATGATTTCCTTGAAAGCCTTCTGGACAGCAGACAGATCTGCCACGTCGAAGGACAGGAGCGCCCCTTTCCCGGGCGTCTTCTCGATCATCTTCAGGGTCTCGGCGGCAGCTTTGTGGTTAGCGGCGTAATTAATGTAGACGAAGGCGCCGTTTTCAGCGAGTTTGACGGCAATGGCCCTGCCGATGCCCCGCGATGCGCCCGTCACCAGGGCCGTCTTTCCTGCCAAGGCTTCCACTTTCATGCTACTCCTTCAATCGGGCGACAGTTTCCTCCAGCGAGTCCGTATCCTCGACGTTGAGCAGGCGGAGCGATCTGTCGATCCTTTTGATGAGACCCGAGAGCGTCCGCTTGGGTCCGATCTCGATAATCGTATCAACTCCCAGGGCTACCATCCGCTCCACCGTTTCCTGCCAGCGGACCGTCGAGGTCACCTGCCTGGTGAGAAGGTCCTTGGCCGTTTCCCTTGTGTAGAAGACCTTGGGATCGCAATTGGGAATCACGGGTACGTTAAAGGCGCCCAAGTTGATCTTCTCAAGCTCGCCCCGGAGCAGTCGCGCCGTTTCTTCGAGCATCCCGCAGTGGCAGGGTACGCTGATCGGAAGCATCACCGCCCGCGCCGCGCCCTTTTCCTTGGTCAGGGCGACGACATGCTCCACATCGGGCGTCGAGCCGGAGACGACCACCTGCCCCGGGGCGTTGATGATGGCGAGCGACACGATTGCGTCTTGGTCATCGAGGTCGCGGCAGATCTCGTCCACGGCGTCGCTTCCGAGGCCGAGGATGGCCGCCATGGCTCCCATCCCCACCGGAACGGCCTGCTGATGGTAGATGGCCCTGGCCCGCACCAGGGGCAGAACGTCCTGGAAATTGATGGCACCCGAGGCATAGAGGGCAGCGTACTCGCCCAGACTGTGACCGGCGATTACCAAGGGCTTAATGGGCAGCTTCTCCTGGAGCGCCTCGTAGGAGGCGATATCGGCGATCAGGACGGCGATCTGGGTGTTGACGGTCAGATCCAACGCTTCCTGGGGGCCCTTGAAGCAGAGCTCGGCCAGATCCACCCCCAAAACCCTATGGGCCTCGGCGAAGATGTCCCTGACCGTCTTGGAGCCGGCGTAGAGCTCCGCTCCCATGCCGACGTACTGGGACCCCTGACCGGGGAAAACCAGCGCGATATTAGCCATAGGTTTTTTGCCTATGAGGCGAGTTTCTCCACGGGTACCACGTCCCGGCCCTTGTAGGTTCCACACTTGGGGCAGGCCCGGTGCGGGAGCTTGGGCTCCTGGCACTGGGGGCAGACGGACCCCGATACGGCCGTCAAAAAGTCGTGGGACCGGCGCTTATTTCTCCTCGTCCGGGAGTGTCTCTTTACTGGATTTGGCATGATCGTACCTCTTTATATTAGTTTTCCAATTTCAAATTCTTCAAAACGGCTAATCTCTCGTCCACGGGCTTCTCAGGACAGCTGCATTTGCCCTTGTTGAGATTAGCCCCGCATTGGGGACAGAGTCCCTTGCAGTCTTCCCGGCAGAGGATCTTCATGGGTATCTGCAGGATGACCTGTTCGACGATGATGGGGTCCAGGTCAACCGCCTCTTCTTCATAGTAGAGGCTGTCCATATCCTCCGCGCTGAGCTCGCTTTCTTCGGCGTATTCCTTCGGCGCGGGAATCAGCGTGTATCTGAAACTTCCGGCCAGCGGGAGCTTTATCTCTTCGAGACAACGGCCGCAGGCGGCCGAAAGCTCGGCCTTTATCTCCCCTTCGACGTAGACCGTTTCACGCACCCGCTGCAGCCGACAGGTTATCTCAGCGGCGCTGATTCCGTGCTCGCCCAACTCGGCAGGCATCGCCTGGCGAAACCACGCCTCGTCTTTTTCGATCTGGAGGTTCAGCCCCTCCTCCGGTATCTGGGAGATATTGATCTTCAAAGAATCCCTGCTACCTATGGTGATTTAAAAGGGTGAAAGTAAATTATAAATCACCTCTATTGTCAAGGATAAATTCAGTCCGGCCGGGAAATCGCCTTGACAAACAAATAAGCACCACCTTATAAGATAACGCCATAAAAACCGTAATCAAGGTAGCAGAGATGTCTGAAAAAGAAAAGGTTATAACGCGTTTCGCCCCCTCGCCCACGGGATACCTGCACATCGGGGGAGCCAGGACGGCGCTGTTCAACTGGCTCTATGCCCGCCACGTCGGAGGCAGATTCATCCTGCGGATCGAGGACACCGACCAAGCCCGCTCCACGGAAGAATCCACCAAGGCGATCATCGATGCCATGACCTGGCTGGGACTTGGCTGGGACGAAGGGCCGTATTTCCAGGCCGAGCGCGTGGGGATCCACCGAGAGATGGTCGAAAAGCTCGTGGCGGCAGGGAAGGCCTACTACTGCACCTGCAGCCCCGAGGAGCTTGAGGAGAAGAGGAAGCGTGCCCTGGCGACGGGCGGAAAGCCGAAGTACGACGGGACCTGCCGTGACAAGGGTCTGCCTAAGACACCGGGCTCGGTAGTCAGGTTCCGGGCCCCGCAAAGCGGGACCACAATAGTTAACGACCTGATTAAAGGGGCCATTGCCTTCAACAACGAAGAGCTGGACGATCTCATCATCGAGCGCTCCGACGGCTATCCCACCTACAACTTCGCCGTGGTGGTGGACGATGCCCTCATGGGGATCACCCACGTGATCCGCGGCGACGACCACGTGAACAACACGCCGCGTCAGATCCTGCTCTACGAGGCACTGGGGTTTCCCGTTC
>JAQULV010000076.1 GCA_028718405.1 Smithellaceae bacterium | reverse complement strand
GAGCCCCTGACCGGTTTTGGAATCCAGGTTGGCCGTCGGCTCGTCGGCAAGGACGATAGCCGGGTTGGCGACGATGGCCCTAGCCACCGCCACGCGTTGCTGCTGGCCGCCCGAAAGTTCTGCTGGCCGGCGGTCATACAGGCCCGCCAGACCCACGTCGTCAAGGATTGCACGCGACCGTTCCCTCCTCTCTTTGGTCGGTACCCCCTTGAGGAGCATCACGAACTCGACGTTCTCCAGCGCAGACAGAACCGGGATCAGATTGAAAGACTGGAAGACGAAGCCGACCTTTTGCAAGCGCAGATTGGCCAACTCTCCCTGGTTCATTACGCTCAGCTCCTCTCCGTCGACGGACACGCTGCCTCCGTCGGGGCGATCGAGGCCCCCGATGATGTTGAGCAGCGTCGTCTTTCCCGATCCGGAAGGACCGGCCAAGGCTACGAAGCCGCCCTTTTCCACTTCCAGATCGATGCCGTTTAGGGCCTGTACTTCGACCTTGCCCTGGTGGTAGACCTTCCTTATATCCTTGCACTCCACGATGTTCATTACCGCTCTCCTTAGGAGTTTTTCTTCAATTGTGCAGCAGGGCCTCCCGTGGCGTGAAGCGCGCCGCCTTCGCTGCGGGGTAAAGGCTGATCAAGATTCCCAGCACAAAGACCACTGCATTGGCCGATATCACGTTTCTCGCATCGACCAGGGGATAGATCACCCGGGCGACGCCGGCAAACTCCGATCCCGCGGCAAAGGCGGAAAGGTCGATCCCGTGGAGGGACAGGGCGTAGACGGTTGCTATGCTGATCGCATCCCCCACCGCCACGCCGAGCAGGAGTATAAAGAGAGACTCGACGACGACCTCTTCTATAATCCACGCCGGCTTCATCCCCAGAGCCTTCATGAGGCCGAATTCCCTCATCCTCTCGTAGACGGCCATGAGCGTGGTGTTGATGATGCCGAAGGCCATGGCGGTGAACACGACCAGGTACCAGATGAGGATAAAGGTATCGTAGATCTTGAGATAGCCCCGGGCCATGGGAAGCAGCTCCAGCCAGGGACGGATGTCGAACTTCTGGATCGGTAGAGCAGCACGGAGGCGGTCGGTTACGGGCGTTGTCAGATCGTTTTCCGGCAGGAGTATCGAGATCTCCGAAATGCCCTTTCCCAATCCCAGCATTTGCTGGGCGACGTCTTTATTCATGAAGATGTACTGCTTTTCCGTTGCCTCCAGCTCGGCGCGGTAGATCCCTACGATCACAAAGGCCCGTGAGGCGATATTCTTGCTCCGGTCTTGGCTCATCAGCACCAGCTTCTTTCCCAGGCCGGTCTCGAATTTCTCCGCCAGGGCCTTGCCGATGACGATACCGTTGGGATCGTTGCTATTTAGGTAGCGTCCGATCTTGACGGCATGGCCGATAAAAGAGACCTTGGCCTCCGCCCCCGGGTCGACACCGACAATCGTGACGCCGTCGGCGTGGCGGGCGTTGTTGGCGGTGGCGCTCACCCGTATGCGGGCCGAGACGTGGGAGCCGGGCGGCAGCAGCTTGGCCAGTTTCGCCTCCAATTCCTCCGGTGCCATGATGCTGTTTTCCACGACCGGATCGTCGCTGTATCCCGGTGCGTGAATCTGGATGTGACCGGTTAAGGTCGCGATGCCGTTTAGGATCATCTGGTTGGAGATGCCTTTCATGAGCGCACCCAACGCGATCATGCTCCATACCCCGATGATGATGGCGGTGAGGATCACCATGGTTCTGCGGGGATTTCTCCAGATATTGCGCCAGCCCATGCGAAGGTACATTTTTTTCACCGTAAACTCACGTGGAGGAAATGGCCTCCACGGGACGCAGGCGCCTGACTCGCAGCGCCGGGTAAAGGGCCGTCAGGAAGGTAATGACAAGCACCAGCGACGGACCCAGGATAATGGAAATAATCGACAGCCGCGGATGGATCCGCTCCGGCATGCCGTATTGTCTCAAGATATCCTCCGCACCGGAGATGAAGATGCCGTGCACCTGGAAGTACCAGGTAAGAAGTATCCCGGCGCACGTTCCTACGACAATGCCGATGAGGGTCATGGCCGTCGATTCCATGAGCAGCAGCTTCACAAGTCTTGTGGGAGTGGTGCCCATGGCCATGAACACGCCGAACTCCTTTTTCCTCTCGAGGATCGCCATCAGAAAGGTGTTGAGGATGCTAAAGGCGACGACGATAATCAGGACGAAATAGAAGATGAAACCGCTCGTGACGTCGATCTGGATCACCTCGATCAGCCCCGGCATCAACTCTGTCCAGTCAAGGACATCGAGATTGCGCCGCCCTTCTTTCTTTATGTCGTGTTGGAGCACCGTCTTGACGATTGGCACGTCCTTCAGCGTATCGCTGCGGATCACGACCTCGTGGACCGCGTCTCCCATGGCATATGTGTCCTGAAAATAACCGAGCGGAATCTGGATTGATGACCTGTCGAAGTCGTCCTGACCGGAGGAATAGATCCCCTTTACGCGCACGACCGTTGCCGCGACGCTGCCATCGCGTCCCTGGCCGAGCAAGACTAACTCATCCCCGACGCGCACGCGGAGGTTACGGGCCAGAAGTTTCCCCACCAAGGCCTGGTCGGTATCCCCTTCCGAGAGGTAACGACCCTCACGGAGGGAGCGCTTCAGCGTCGAGACCTGCGCTTCCTTTTCGGGATCGATTCCGATTACCAAAACACCATAGGTCCGGTCGCGGGAAGAGGCCAGGGTGAAGGCATCGGCCCGGTACGTATAAGCCGAGACCTCCGGGATTTTGTCGAGGATCCTTCCCAGCGAGCGCGGATCGGAGACGGCCAGGTTGATGTCGTGCTTCTGCTGGTATCCTTTCGCCTGGATCTGGAGATGCCCCATATGGATGTCGACGGCGGCGTTGATCATGGTCTCATAGGATCCTAACTGCCAGGAGACCATGAAGACCAGAAGGATGCAGGCGAAGGCGATGGCGCAGATCGTAAGGATCGTGCGCCGCGGATTGCGCCACACGTTACGCCAGGCCATCTTGACGTCTATCGATATCATCTCTTACCTAGGCGGGTTCTTCAAGGAGGTGAGGGAAAATGTCCCGTCGGGGATATCACGGTCGAACGTAAGCTCGCGATAGACGAGCTTCGTGAACTCGTCGCGTGCGTCCGCTTTTCTCATTACCCATACCTGGGGAAAGAGTTTCCCGTCCTGCATCTCAATCCGTTGGGCGACCATGGACTTCACGAGTTTGCCGTCCTCGTCGTAGAATTCCTGAGTGAGCATTATATAGTCCTCACGGATCTTGAACCGTTGCTTCCCCCAAATGACGGGCGCAGCGGGCTTTGGGGTCGATTCGATCAGGTAGACCTTCTTTCCCTCCTGTGTCTCCATCCCGACGATCTTGTGGGTGTAGTCGTGCAGGAGGCTATCGGATTTGGCGAGGTCGTTGTTGGAGAAGTCCGAGCCCATCCATGATTGGGCCATCATCGACGGAGGCAGTTTGATGACGCGGTTGACCTTGGGGTTGTAAACCCACATCTCCGGGCCTTTCTTCAGCGTGCTGTTGCCGCTGTCTTTGGCGGGAGAGATGATCACCACGAGACTGTCTTTCTCGCCTTTCGTCCAAGCCTTGATGGTCATGGTGCGTTCCCATTCGGGACGGTGGATCGTCATATTGACCACGGCGGTGGATGTCTTCCCCCGCCAGTAGTCGAAGGCTGCCTGCACGACGGCCTGACCGTTCTTCATCTGGGCATGTGCCGCGGGTATGCAGAAGAGGACAGAAAGGAAGACGAGGACGATTTTATATCGCATGACTGCTCCTTCTTCAGATCAGTTGGAAAGAGAAATTCAACGGTGGTACTGCCCGGGAATCGCGAGGCGCAACTAAGGTAGCAGACTTTTTGGAAATGGCCAAACGAAAATGCGCACGGGCGCAAGAAGGGTGGGGAAAAGGGATAAACAGCAAGCCTACCGGACCAGCAGGGTAATTTGCCCAAGATAAGCCCGGTGAGCATAATCTCTTTACGCAGAAATACGATGAACGAAAGGATGATATACTTCTCTCCATTATCCTAGAGGGCAGGGATAAAAAAGATCATCTGCAAGTTCATCTCCCGCGCAAGCCCGGCAGCTGTGCACAAGCGGCGTTTTCACGCGCACTTGAAAGGTGCAACGCCCATACTGCGGATCATTGACCGTCCCCGCATCTATGGTAACATGAAATTGCACAAAAAAATAAGAGCCGCGGTCGCGGCAGGAGGGGCTATGATCAGTTACAATGGCGTGAATCACCTGGCAATGGCGACTGGCGATATGGATCGGACGATCCGTTTCTGGCGGGACCTCCTGGGTATGAGACTGGTCGCAGGGTTGGGCCAGCCCGGTTACAGGCATTATTTCTTCCAGATCTCGGAGGAGGATTTGATCGCCTTTTTCGAATGGCCCGGCGTTCTGCCGGAACGCGAAAAGGAGCACGGCCGACCGGTGGCGGGTCCCTTTATCTTCGACCACGTCTCCTTCGGCGTGGAAAGCGAAGACGATCTCTGGGAGCTCAGGGATAAACTCGCCGCGGCCGGGTTCTACGCCTCGGACATCATCGATCACGGTTTCATCCACTCTCTCTACTCTTACGATCCCAACGGTATTCCAATTGAGTTCTCTCACAACGTCGCCGATATCGATATCCGCAAGCACCCACAGATGCGCGACCGGTCTCCCTCGGAAGTGACCAAGGAAGGGGCCGAGCCCCAGCCGGGAATCTGGCCGGCAGTTGCCAAGCCGACGCCTGTCGCCAAGAGGGTGGTCTACCCCGGTGCTGGCAGCGAGCTCTTCCACGGGAAGAAGGCAACGTGACGTATGACCTACAGGCACATCGCCGGAGCTGTGGCGCGGGCGTGGTTCTCCCGGGAGGGAGGGAGACGCTTTAGGTACCGCCTGGAAATTACCTGCCCGGCCATCGGCCCGCCCGGGAAGACGGCCTGCGTGATCATGCAGAATCCCAGCTACGCAAACGACGAGATCGCAGACCGCTCCGTTCAATTCATGGAAAAAGCCGTCTTCGGTGGTGCACGTCCGGAGTTTGCCGGTGTCGGACGGCTGATTGTCGTCAATCTTTTCGCCCTTGTACAAACGAAGGACTTTCAGGGAAAGGAGGAAGACGTCGGTTTGGAAAACGACAGCGCCATCACGAAAGCGCTGAAGGAATCCGAGATCGTGATTCTGGCCTGGGGAAAGGCGCATAGGTTTCCGCGTCGTGAGGCCCGTGTAATGGAGATCCTGGCGGAGATGCCTGATAAATTACTCTTCTTGACAAAAGCCCACCCGTCCCGGGGGACCGGTACGGATTTTATTCAACCGCTTCCCGTCCGGACGCGGGCGGCGGCGAAGGTGCGATAGCAGCTCTCAGCTGTGCTCTCTGGTCTTGCGGAAGACAACGCCGGGCGAGTTCTCCATAACGTGGCCCAGACGCCACTCGCTTCCCGCTAGGTACGTCAGGTGTCCCTCGGCATCCAGCATCAGGTTGGCGCGGTTTTCGCGCTGAAAGTCTTCCAGTTTCTTCTTGTCGGCACACTCGATCCACCGGGCCAGGGCGTAATCGACCGGCTCATAGATTGCCTCGACGCCGTACTCATCCCTCAGCCGGGCCATCGTTACGTCGAACTGGAGCACCCCCACGGCGCCTAAGATATAGTCACTGCCCGCGACGGGACGAAAGACTTGGACGGCACCTTCTTCGGAGAGCTGCAAAAGCCCCTTCTGCAGTTGTTTCATCTTCATGGGGTTCTTCAAAATGACCCTCCGGAAGTTCTCCGGGGCGAAGTTGGGGATGCCGGTGAATTTCAGAAACTCCTTGTCGGTGAAGGTGTCGCCGATCTTGATCGTTCCGTGGTTATGGATGCCGATGATGTCCCCAGGGTAGGCCTCCTCCACATTGGTCCGGTCCTGAGCCATGAAGATCGTCGCGTTGGCAAGTGAGATTTCCTTATCGAAGCGGTGATGGATGACGCGCATCCCGCGCGTAAACTTGCCTGAGCAGATCCTAAGGAAGGCGATCCGGTCGCGATGGGCCGGGTCCATGTTGGCTTGGATCTTAAAGACGAACCCCGAGAAGGCCTCCTCGTAAGGCGACACCTCACGCGACACCGCGGCTCGCGGCCCGGGCGGGGGAGCCATCTCGACGAAGGCATTGAGAAGTTCCCTCACCCCGAAGTTGTTGATGGCGCTACCGAAAAATACGGGCGTCTGGTTCCCCTTCAGGTATTGCGCCCGCTCGAAGGGACTGGCCGCCCCATTAAGGAGCTCGATATCGGCGCGCAGGTCCTCGGCCTGCACACCGAGGAGCTCGTCGAGGTAAGGATCGTAGATGTCGGTGATAACGATGCCATCGTCGGATCTTTTTTCCTGTCCGGGGGGAAACAGGTGGAGCTCCTTGCGGTAGAGGTTGTAGACCCCCTTAAAGCTCTTTCCCATCCCGATGGGCCAGGACAGGGGCACACACTCGATCTGGAGCTTGTCCTCGATGTCGGCCAAGATATCCAACGGCTGCTGGCCGTCACGGTCGAGTTTGTTGATGAAGGTGATGATAGGGGTGTTGCGCATCCGGC
>JAQULV010000075.1 GCA_028718405.1 Smithellaceae bacterium | reverse complement strand
AGTCGATCTTGCCCATCATCGCCAATGCGGCCTTAACCGGCACCGGATTCGTCTCGATGAACAAAGCGTCGATCAGTGGGACCATCTTTGTGTGCAGTGCCTTGGCCTTCTCCATTTGCCCCGCATCGAAGGCGTCCACCATGGCGGCCATGTCGCCGGGGGCAACATTCGAAAAAACTGAGATAATCCCCTTTCCGCCGAGCGTCATCAGGGGAAGGGTAAAGAAGTCATCTCCCGAAAGGACGGTGAAATCGCCTCCGCAAAGGTCGAGTACATCCTGCATCTGCTTCAGTGATCCCGATGCTTCCTTGATCCCGATAATATTATCCACCTTGGACAGTCTCGCGACCGTCTCAGGCAGAAGGTTCACGCCGGTTCTACCAGGAATGTTATATAGCACGATGGGAATCGGAACGTTATCCGCTACCGTCTTGAAGTGTTGGTAGAGCCCTTCCTGGCTGGGACGGTTATAATAGGGACAGACCATCAAGGCCCCGTCGGCCCCCGCCTCGTAAGCATGGCGCGTCAGGCGCAAGGCCTCGGCGGTGCTGTTGGAACCCGTTCCTGCAATGACCGGCACCCTCTTCTTTGCAGCATCGATGGTAATCTCTATCACCCGATCATGCTCCTCATGGGTAAGGGTGGCCGACTCTCCCGTCGTCCCGCAGGGAACGATACCATCGGTACCGTTTTCGATCTGAAATTCGATGAGATCCCTTAAGCCCTGCTCATCCACCTTTCCATTCTTGAAAGGCGTTACGATTGCCACTATTGCTCCTGTAAACATAAACCCTCCTTCACAGTGCTAAAGATTCACCCGGGATCAGGACTTGAGGAAATCCGGGATTTCCTCGCCGCGGATGATATCGGCGTATTCTTCTCTTTTTCGGATCGTGTAGTAACCCGCGCCCTTTACCAAAACCTCTGCCACCCGGGGACGCGAGTTGTAGTTCGAAGACATGGCGAACCCATAGGCGCCGGCGCTCATCACGGCAACCAGGTCGCCTCTTTCAAAGGCCGGTATCTTGCGCTCCTTAGCCAGGTAGTCACCCGATTCGCAGATCGGACCCACGATGTCGGCCACGATCTCCCCTTTCACGTTGGCTGACACCGACTGAATCCCATGGAAGGAATTGTACAGGCTGGGGCGGATGAGATCGTTCATGCCGGCATCCACGACGACAAAATTTTTCCCTTCGTTGGTCTTCGTATAGAGGACCTTCGTGACGAGGATTCCCGCATTGCCGACGATCACCCTGCCCGGCTCAAAGATCAGCGTGCAGTTCAGCTCTCGCGACGCCTCCATGATGGCGTTCGCATAATCTGAAGGAGGAGGGGGTGTCTCCCGGTTATAGGTGATTCCCAAGCCTCCGCCCAAATCGAGGTAACGGATATTGATCCCTTCCGCTCGCAGACGGCCGATCAGGTCTTTCAGCCTCTCCAAGGCATCGATGAAGGGCGTCATCTTCGTGACCTGCGAACCGATGTGGCAACTGACCCCCTTGATATCCAGATTTACAAGCTCGCGCGCCCGGAGGTATTCCGAAAATGATGTTTCGATGTTGATCCCGAACTTGTTCTCCTTGAGTCCCGTAGAAATGTGGGGATGCGTCTGCGGGTCCACATCGGGATTGACGCGCAGCGCCACTCCCGCTTTCTTCCCCATCCGGCCGGCGCATTCATCTATGGCGCGCAACTCCTGCGGTGACTCCACATTGAACATAAGGATACCCGAGGTAAGGGCGAACTCGATCTCGTCGGTCCTTTTGCCCACCCCCGAGTAGACGATCCTTCCCGGATCAGCCCCGGCCTGGAGCGCACGATAGAGCTCGCCGCCGGAAACGATATCCATGCCGCCTCCCTCTTTCGCGAAGAGGCGCAGAATCGCCGTATTGGAATTGGCCTTGGCCGCGAAACAGATGATGTGCGGCACCTGCGCAAAGGATTGGTCAAAGGTTCTAAAATGGTTCAGCAGCGTCCGGTGGCTGTATATGTAAAGGGGTGTACCCGCAGCGGAGGCGATCTCACGAATGGGAACGTCCTCGCACCAGAGTTCACCCTTTACATGGTGAAAGTCATGCATCTTTTTCTCCCTCGCCTTATTTCTTCTCAACAGTCGGGGCAACGCTCAATGGTTCTCCGCAAACACCCCGGTCATCACAAATTACGATCTGATATCCGTAATCACGGCCGCCGACGGCAGAACTATCAAAAAAGGTATACTTTTCAGTTTCCGGTTTCCCCGGCACTGTGTGCAGGGGCACCTCGGCGATCTTCATCCAACTCCGGGGACAACTTGGACAATCGGCGGAAGCTTCGCTTCTGTATATCACCGCCACCCCACCCCCTCTTGCGTCTCGCAGAAGCCAGCTTACGGTGACGCCCTGAGGCGTCGCTTTTGCCTCCGGCGCCGCAACTGCCGCGGGAGGAAAAACTCGCGGGGGCACGGGATTCCCTTTTTTGCCACAGGCACTAACAACGACTCCCACAGCGACGAGGAGGACCAGTAGCAACATCCCTGACGATCTAGCGCCCGGCATTCTTCTCCAGCTCCGCAATCCGTTTGGCAACGACCTCCGTCGCCGTCCCTCCATAGCTCTTTCTGGCTGCCACGGAGCTCTCCACCGCAAGTCTGCCTAGAATGTCGGCATCAAACTTCTTATGGAAACGCCGAAGCTCCTCCAGCGACAATGCCGTCAAAGGCTTATTCTTCTCGAGGCAGTAGGCCACAAGCGTTCCCACCACACGGTGCGCCTCGCGGAAAGGTACCCCTTTGGAAACGAGGTATTCCGCCGCGTCCGTCGCCGTCGAGAAGCCGCCTTCAGCTCCCGCCCTCATCCGCCGGCGATCGAATTTCACATGGCCGACCATGGCGGCAAAAACCGAGAGCGAACTCTTGACCGTATCGACAGCGTCGAACAGCGGCTCCTTGTCCTCCTGCAGGTCCCGGTTGTATGTCATGGGAAGGCCTTTCAGCAGGGTGAGCAGCGCAACGAGATCGCCATAGACGCGTGACGTTTTCCCGCGGATAAGTTCTGCCACGTCCGGGTTCTTCTTCTGCGGCATGATACTGCTGCCGGTGGTAAATGCGTCCGAAATCTCCACGTAGGAGAACTCGTCCGTCGACCAGATAATCAGGTCTTCGCAAAAACGGCTCAGATGCATCATCACCGTAGCCGCGGCGAAGATGAATTCCGCCGCAAAGTCCCGGTCGGAAACCGCATCCATGCTGTTCTCCGAGAGCGCCGGAAATTTCAGTTCCTTGGCCACCGCTTTCCGGTCGATGGGAAGTCCCGTACCGGCCAGCGCGGCAGCGCCCAGCGGCATGACATTCACCCTTCTCCGGCAATCTTCGAAACGCCCTTGATCACGGGAGAACATCTCATAGTAGGCAAGAAGGTAGTGCGCCAAGAGCACGGGCTGCGCCTTCTGCATATGGGTGTAGCCGGGAAGGATCGTCTCGATTTCTTTCTTCGCGGTTTTGAGCAGCATCTTCTTCAACCTAGCCAGAAGCTTCAGCACGTCCGCGATTTCATCGCGCAGGTACAGCCGAACGTCGAGTGCTACCTGGTCGTTTCGGCTTCTCCCGGTGTGGAGCTTTCCGCCCGCCGCGCCGATTATCTCCGTAAGGGCCCGCTCGATGGCCATATGGATATCCTCGTCGTCGGCGCGAAACGTAAACGCCCCCCCCTCGATGTCGGCACCAATTTCCTTAAGCCCGGCGCAGATCGCATCCCTCTCCTTGGCAGAGATAATTTTCCGCCTGGCCAGCATCCGCGCATGCGCGATGCTTCCCAGGATATCGTGTTTATAGAGCCTCTTGTCGAAGTGGACCGAGGCGGTAAAGGCCTCCACCTCGCTGTCCGTGGGTAGAGCGAATCTCCCACCCCAGGCTTTTTCCTTCACGGTTGCCTCCCTCTTACAGGTTAAGAAGAGCCTTGATCCGGAGTCTCAGGGCGTTGAGCCTGATGAACCCCGTGGCGTCCATCTGATTGTAGACGCTGTCCTTCTCGAAGGTGGCGAAATCCTCGCTATAGAGCGAATGAGGCGATTTCCTCCCCGCCACGATGCAGTTTCCCTTGTAGAGTTTCATCCGGGCCGTACCCGTCACGTTCTGCTGGGTCTCGTCGATGAAGCGCTGTAACACCTCTCTCTCCGGGGCATACCAGAATCCGTTGTAGGCAAGCTGCGCGTACTTCGGAATCAGGGAGTCTCTCATCAACATGACTTCCCGATCCATCGTGATGGACTCCACCGCGCGGTGTGCGGCCCATAGGACCGTACCACCGGGGGTCTCGTAGACGCCCCGCGACTTCATCCCCACGAAACGATTCTCCACCATATCCACGCGGCCAACGCCGTTGGCTCCGGCCAGAGCGTTGATCTTATCCATCAATGTCGCCGGCGACATCGCGACGCCATCCAGTGCTACGGGAGTTCCCTTTTCGAAATCGATCTCCACGTAGGCTGGCTTATCGGGCGCCTTCTCCGGTGAGGCGGTAAGGACAAATACATCCTCGGGTGGCTCTGCCCAAGGGTCCTCGAGGATCCCCCCCTCATGGGAGATATGCAGCAGGTTGCGGTCGCTGCTGTACGGCTTCGCCTTCGTCAGCGGGATCGGTATCCCGTGTTTCTCGGCATAATCGATCATCGAATCGCGTGAGTCGAACTTCCAGTTCGGGTCCTTCCAGGCCGCGATAATTCGGATATGCGGGTCCAGGGCCATATAAGTGAGCTCGAAGCGCACCTGATCGTTTCCCTTTCCCGTGGCACCGTGCGAAACCGCATCGGCCCCTTCCGCCCGGGCTATCTCCACCTGCCTTTTGGCGATGAGCGGCCTGGCGAGCGACGTACCCAACAGATAGGTACCCTCGTAGATTGCATTGGCACGTAGTGCGGGAAAGACGAAGTCACGGGCGAATTCCTCGCGCAGGTCATCGATATATATCTTCGTGGCACCGGTGTTGATCGCTTTCTCCTTCAGCCCTGTCAATTCCTCTTTCTGCCCGACATCGGCGGCGAAGCAGATCACCTCGCAGCCGTAAGTTTCTATCAGCCACTTCACGATTACCGAAGTATCCAGACCTCCCGAATAGGCGAGGATCACCTTGTTCACCTTCTCAGTCACCTTGTCCTCCTGTACGTATCTATTTTATTAGCATCTCCATGATCGCCTTCTGGACGTGGAGACGGTTCTCCGCCTGGTCCACGACCACCGACTGGGGGCCGTCAATGACCTCGGCCGAGATCTCCTCGCCCCGGTGCGCCGGAAGGCAATGCATGACGATGGCGTCCTTAGCCGCCTTGGCCATCAATCCCTTATTCACCTGGTATCCCCGAAAGGACTTCATTCGCGGCTCTTTTTCCTTCTCCTGCCCCATGCTCACCCAAACATCGGTGTAGACGATATCGGCGCCGGCCACGGCTTTAATGGGATCTCGCTCGAGTGTTATCCCCAGCGGCGCTTCCTTTATGCCCCGCGCCAGGATATCCGGATCGGGATCATAGCCTTCCGGACAGGCAATTGCAAGAGTAAAGGGAAGCCTCGCTGCCGCATTGATCCACGAATTGGCAACGTTGTTTCCATCCCCCACGTAGGCGATCTTCAGTCCCTCGAAGTCACCCTTCTTCTCTCGAATCGTGAAGAGGTCGCTTAGGATCTGGCAGGGGTGCAGCAGGTCCGTGAGTCCGTTGATCACCGGAATATCGGCGTACTTCGCAAACTCCTCCACAGCCTCCTGGGAGTAGGTCCTGATCATGATCCCGTTCAGATAGCGGGACATGATCCGGGCTGTGTCGGGGATGTTCTCTCCCCTTCCCAACTGCGTATCGCGGCTGCTCAGAAACAGAGCGATACCGCCCAATTGATACATCCCCACCTCGAAAGAGATCCTCGTTCTTGTGGAGGATTTGTCGAAGATCATTCCCAGCGTCCGGCCCTTGAGCGGCTGGTAGGAACCGCCCTCCTTGAGGTCCAGCTTCAGCCTTCCGGCCTTAGCAAAGATCTCCTCAAACTCATCACGGGTCAGATCGTATTCACTCAAGAGACCGTTCATCGTTGTTCCTCCATGGCCGCCTTCAGAATGGACACCGCCTGGTCAACATCGGCCTCTTGGATCGTAAGCGGCGGGACAAAACGTAAGACGTTTGCGCCCGTGCAGTTGATCAGGAGTCCTTTCTCGAGACAGGCCGAGACGATACCCGCTCCTTCCCGATCTAGTTCCACACCGCAGATGAGTCCCTTACCGCGTACCTCACGGATAAAAGCGAAGTTCCTCTGCAGAGCCTTCAACTTCATCATCAGATAGTCCCCCATCTTCCGGCAGTTCGCCAGCACGCCTTCCTTCTCCATCGTCTCCAGCGTGGCGATCCCCGCGGCCATGGCCAAAGGATTGCCCCCGAAAGTAGATGCGTGGGTTCCCGGCGTGAAGGCCGAAGCAACGTAACCTTTCGCCAGCGTCACGCCGATGGGGAAGCCGTTGCCTATGGCCTTGGCCAAGGTCATGATATCGGGTTCGATTCCGTAATGCTCATGGGCAAAGAGTTTTCCCGTACGCCCCATCCCCACCTGGACCTCATCGAGGATCAGAAG
>JAQULV010000074.1 GCA_028718405.1 Smithellaceae bacterium | reverse complement strand
ATCTTTGCCGTCGAGGGGATCCGGGTGCGGGTTGTATCGCTGCCCAGTTGGTAGATCTTCGATAAACAGCCCGAGGCGTACCGAAAGAAGGTCCTTCCTCCGGACGTTACGGTCCGCGTTGCCTGTGAGGCGGGAATCAAGCTGGGGTGGGAACATTACGTGGGGCTGGAAGGGGTGATCGTCGGCATGGAGCGCTTCGGCGCCTCAGCCCCCTACAAGACGCTCTACGAGAAATTCGGGCTCACCTCCGAGGCCGTCGCCCAGGCGGCGCGGGAGCTGCTGAAGGAGAGGGACTGAACTCAGAGTTTCCGCAGGGCCGCCAAATCGTTCTTCTGGCGGCGGGACGGCCTCCGGGCCGGCCCCTTCCTGACGCCGGCGCGATCCAACTCCTTTTCATCACCCTTGTCACCATAGTCGGGGCAGGGCACCGTCTCCATCGCTTCCTTAATCCGCTGCTCGAACACGGGAGAGGAAAGAACCTTGGCGCCGCATCTCCTGGCGAAGTCCGCCACGGCACGGTCTGAAGTCACGATCAGCAATTCCTCGCCGCTCTTATCGGCAATCCTCTTGATTACCTCGTCGGCCTTCTCGCCCAACCGCGAATAGATGATCTCGACACCCCCCATCCGGTCCCGTTCCTCTTCAGGGGAACCGGAGGCCCAACCATCGAAGACTACGGTGATACGATGCCCCCTGATCTTCCGGTACGGGGAAAGCACGCAGACAAGCCCGCGCCGACCCGCTTCCAATCCCTGGCGCTCCAGGCGGCGCAGGGTATCGGACTGGCGAATCATATTGTAGCCGTCGATGACGATGTGCAAATTATTCCCTCCCTCCGCGAGTTCCGCACGACGGATCTTTTGGACCTTTTGCGAACCGTCGCGCCGTGTTTTGCTTTATGACATTTTCGCAAAAGAAGCAATTGTGCCGGCTAGATAAATATGCTATGAACGGCAAGTTTCACGAAAGCGCCCGACGCTAACGGGTGCCATTTCCCATTCACCTTGACTGCCGATCTCTCCTATTTTCAGCCCGCCCGGCGGGCGAATATACGGCATACGAAACCTGCCTGCGCAGGAAAGATATTTTGTCAATAGGAAGGAGTAGAAGATGGAGATTAAGAATGTTTGCGTACTGGGCGCCGGATTGATGGGAAACGGCATCGCGCAGGTCTGCGCACAGGCCGGTCTCAACGTCACCATGAGGGACATCGAGCAGCGTTTCATCGACGGCGGAATGAATACGATTAAGAAGAACCTGGCCCGCGAGGTCGAGAAGGGCAAGAGAACCCAGGCGGACATGGACGCGATCCTGGGGAGAATCAAGCCGACCCTGGATCTCAAAGAGGCCGCTAAGGACGCGGACGCCGTCGTCGAGGTCGTCATCGAGGTCATGGACGTGAAGAAGCAGGTTTACAAGGAACTGGAACAGATCGTCTCCAAGGAATGCCTCTGTTTCACCAATACCTCGGGGCTCAGCATCACCGAGATGGCCGCCCTCACCACGCGCCCCGACCGCTTCATCGGCACCCACTTCTTCAATCCCGTACCCGTCATGAAGCTCCTCGAGATCATCAAGGGCTACGAGACTTCCGAAGAGACGTTGAAGGCCGCGAGCGAGTGGGGCAAGAAGATCGGTAAGGACGTGATCGTTGTAAAGGAGGCCCCGGCCTTTGTCGTCAACAGGATCCTCTGCACGATGATCAACGAGGCGTTCTTCGTTCTGGGCGAAGGTCTCGCCTCCCCCGAAGACATCGACAAGGCCATGGTCCTGGGGTGCAATCATCCCATCGGACCTCTGGCCCTCTCCGACCTGGTCGGGAACGAAACGCTCCTGCGGGTCATCGAAGGGCTCCATCGCGAACTGGGTGACAAGTACCGTCCGGCCCCGGTTCTCCGGCAGTTGGTCCGGGCGGGACGCTTCGGCCGCAAAACCGGCAAGGGCGTCTACGAGTACGGCAAATAGAGAGCCCGCACGCCACCGAAATCTCAAGGGAGGAAAGACGCCATGGATTTTGAATTGACCGAAGAACTGAAGATGCTCAAGGAGATGGCCTACAAGTTCGCCAAGGCCGAGTTTCCGGCGGTATCACGTGAATTCGACGAACATGAGAAGTACCCGGCAGAACTGCGCAAGAAAGCGGCCGAAAACGGCCTCGTCGGTGCCTGGATCCCCGAGGAATACGGCGGAGCCGGGGCCGGCATCCTCGGTAACACTATCATCACCGAGGAGCTCTCCAAAGTGGACATGGGGATCGGCCTCTGCATCGTGGCCGCGACCTTCGGCTCCGAGTCTATTTTCCAGTACGGTTCCGAAGAGCAGAAGAAGACCTACCTGCCCCCCATCTGCGCGGGCGACAGGGTCTGCGCCGGTGCCTTTACCGAGCCCAACGCGGGTACCGATGTGGCCGGTTACAAGACCAGGGCCGTGAAGGACGGCGGCGACTACGTAATCAACGGCAACAAGATGTTCATCACCAACGGCACCATCTGCGATTTTATGGTGGCCCAGTGCATCACGAATCCCGAAGAGAAGAAGCACAACAGCTTCAGCCTCATCATCGTCCCGGCCGACGCCGCGGGCGTCACGAAGAACAAGATCCACGGGAAGCTCGGCATCCGCGCCAGTGATACGGCGGAGATCGCCTTCGAGGATGTCCGCGTTCCCCAGTCCAACCTCGTGGGTAAGGAAGGCCAGGGATTCCGCGAGCTCATGCACTTCTTCGACACAACAAGGGTCATGGTTTCCGGACAGGCTCTGGGCATCTCCGAGGCTTGTTTGGAGACGAGCATCAAATACGTGAAGGAGAGGACCGCCTTCGGGGCACCGCTGGGCTCCTTCCAGATGAGCCAGATGAAGCTTACCGAGATGGCGATTCGCATTGAAGCTTTAAGGGGCCTTGTTTACAAAGCGGCATGGCTTATCGACGCGGGACGGCCCGACTACCATCTGGCGGCCATGGCTAAATTCTTCGGCGGTCAGACGGCCGTCTTCTGCGCCAACTACGCCGTAGAACTCCACGGCGGTTACGGCTACATCGATGAGTACGACGTGCAGAAATGGTACCGCGACGCCAAGATCCTGGAACTTTACGAAGGAACGAAGGAAGCGGAGATCATGACGATCGGCAGGACGCTGCAGGCGAAATACTAAGGAGGAAGTTCCCGTGAAGACACGCATTACCGAAAGCTTTGGCATCAAATACCCGATCCTCTTGTCGGGCATGAGCTGGATCAGCGTCCCCAAGATGGTCGCGGCCGTTTCCAACGCCGGCGGGCTGGGAATCCTCGCCACGGGACCTCTCAATGCCGAACAGACCAGACAGGCGGTGAGAGAAATCAAGAAGCTGACCGACAAACCCTTCGGCGCGAACGCCAGTCTGCTTTTCCCGGGTGCCGCCGAAAGCGCGAAGGTTCTGCTCGACGAGCAGGTACCGGTGATCAACTTCGCTCTGGGCAAGGGCGACTGGATTGTGAAACGGGCTCATGAATACGGAGGCAAGGTCATCGCCACCGTGGTGAATCTACGCCACGCGAAAAGGGCCCAGGATTACGGCGCCGACGGCGTCATCGCCACGGGCTACGAAGCGGCGGCCCACGGCGAAGCGATCTCCTCAACGATCCTGGTACCGCATCTGGCCGAAAACCTGGAGATCCCCGTAATCGCCGCCGGCGGCTTCGGCGACGGCCGCGGGCTCGCAGCGGCTCTGGCTCTCGGTGCCGACGCAATTGCCATGGGAACGCGCTTCATGACCACCAAGGAAAGCCCGCTGCATCCGACCTTCAAGAAGCTCTCCATCGAAAAGGACGTCTACGACACCCTTTTCTCGAACCGCTTCGACGGCCTGTACTGTCGGGTTTTGAAGACCGAGGCGGCGGAGAAGGCGATCAAGAAGGGCCTTAACATGCCGGCGGCCTTCTTTAATTCCCAGGCCATCGCGAAACAGATGGGTCTTCCTTATATCAAGCTCTTTATCGGGGTACTGCTCTCCGGCTGGAGCACGGCCAAGCAGCTTGCCTACCTGGCCAACGCCTTCAAGGCGATCCGCGTCGCGACGGAGGAAGGCGACAATAAGACGGGTGTGCTCCCCGTTGGTCAGGTAACGGGCCTCATCCACGACGAACCGACGGTGGCGGAACTTATCGAAAGGATCGTGGCGGAAGCAAAACAGGTACGTGAGAAACTCTCCCATCAGATAGACTAACACAATAGTGGCCCCGGTCCCTGGAGGGGATCGGGGCTATCTTTAAATAAAAACCTTCCGAAATATCTTCTTTCGTGCTTTTGGTGGATCATCCCGGCTGACTCCGGCGCGGATGACAGGTGCCGTCCTCACATAGGATGGCCGGGAATTACCTGGAGGCAAGGCCATGGAAGTCATCGATCTGAAAGAAAGGGAAATCTTCGACGAAGAGTCAATGGGCGTGGCCAGCATCGCCGACGAATCGTACCTGCAGATAAACATGGTCTGCCTGGCGGGAGGGCAGGAGGTTCCGCTCCATACCACTAATTCCACCGTGACGATCAGCGTCCTTTATGGGACCGGAAGCTTCTACGTGGGAGAGCAGCGGGTGCCGATGAGTCCGGGAAAGCTCCTGCGTATCCCTTACCGCACGCTCATGAGCATCACCAACGATGCGGCGGAACGGATGGCCTTTCTGGTCATCAAGACCCCCCATCCCCGGGAGATGGTTGTCTTCTAGGAACTGATCAGTTCCTTCATCCTGCTGATGGTCTTTTGGTAATCGCGGCTGCCGAAGACGGCTGCGCCCGCAACGAAAATCTGGGCACCGGCGGTCGAGATGTCCCCGATGTTTTCAACATTCACGCCTCCGTCAACCTCCAGCATCACATGAGGTGCGTGGCGTGCAATCAACTCCCTCGCCTGCCTGATCTTGTTTAGCGAACTGCCGATAAATTTCTGTCCCCCAAAACCCGGATTGACGGTCATCAAGAGCAGCAGGTCAATGTCGGGAAGAATCTGCTCGACCTGACAAAGGGAGGTAGCGGGATTGAGCGACACGCCGGCCTTAATGCCCGTCTCTCTGATAAAGGAGACCGTCCTATGGAGATGAGAAGCCGCCTCGATGTGGACGGTAATGACGTCGCTTCCCGCCTTGGCGAAATCCTCGATGTAACGCTCGGGGTTTTCGATCATCAGATGAACGTCGAATGGGAGCTTCGTCACCTTGCGCATGGATTTTACGACGCCGACTCCGATCGTGATGTTGGGGACGAAATGACCGTCCATGACGTCGATATGGATCCAGTCCGCGCCGGCGGCTTCAACGGCATTGATCTCTTCCGCCAGCCGGCTGAAATCGGCCGAGAGCAGGGAGGGGGCTATTTTTTTCATGCCCCTGTGCTTACATCATCGCCCGGGGGCTGTCAATGCCTAAGGCGGGGAAAATACTTGACAGAGGTGGCATTTTGGCCCATAAGGTGCCCCATGCCCGCGCCACTGCCCATCCACAATCGCTGAGGTCCGCTTTAACGGAACCGATATGAGCCATATCCTTTACAACGTAATCCTGATTCTGGCCGCCCTGATCGGCATCCCTTATTACGCCGCCCGGATGGCCTTCACGGGCAAATACCGCCAGAGCCTGGGGCCCAAATTCGGCTTCAATCCCCCGGAGATCTTTTCGTCCTTGAAGGGCAGCCCCCGGATCTGGTTTCACGCCGTCTCCGTAGGAGAAGTCACGGCGGCCGCCCCGGTCATCGCCGCCGTAAGGAAGGCCTTGCCTGAGGCGTGTATCGTCCTTTCCACAAGCACCGAGACGGGCCAGGAAATGGCCAGGAAGATCGTCCCCGCCGTCGATGCTTATCTTTACTACCCCTTGGACATCCCCCGCGTCGTCCGTAAGGTAGTAGGTCTCGTGAAGCCCGACATATTCATCCCTACGGAGACGGAACTCTGGCCTAACTTCATCACCGCCTGCAAGAGGCTCGGCACAAGGATCATCCTGGTGAACGGCCGGATCTCGCCCCGATCATTCAGGAGATACATGTCCACCCGCTTCTTCTGGCGGAAGGTATTGAGCGACGTCGATGCCGCCGGTGTTATTACGGAGGTTGACGGCCAGAGACTGCGGGCAATCGGGATGGCGCCTGGTAGAATCCGGGTCTGCGGAAACGCCAAGTACGACAGCCTTGCCGCCAAGGTATCGCCGGCACTGAAAGACGAAATGGCGCACCGCCTGAATCTCAATCCGCTAGAGCCGGTTGTCGTGGCGGGGAGCACCCACGAGGGTGAAGAGAAGGTGGTCCTTGAAGTCTTTGGCGGGCTTCTGAAGAGATGGCCGGAGTTCAAGTTGATCCTGGTCCCGCGTCATATCGAACGGGCCGCCGCCGTTCGTGAACTGGCGGTGAATTACGGATATGCCGACGTGATCGCCATGACGGAGATCAACGGCGGACGGAGACGTCAGGACGAGCGTGTCGTTCTTGTCGATGTCATCGGCGAGCTCTTCAAACTTTACAGTTTAGCAACGGTCGTTTACTGCGGCGGGAGCCTCGTACCCCGCGGCGGACAGAACATCCTGGAAGCGGCGGCCTGGGGAAAATGCGTCTTCTATGGCCCTCACATGGATGATTTCCGCGAAGAGCGCGAGCTGCTGGAGG
>JAQULV010000073.1 GCA_028718405.1 Smithellaceae bacterium | reverse complement strand
GGTTGGGCCGTAAACAGTGACGCCATCCATGCCCCGCAGGCCGTCGAGAAACATTTGTGTCAGCAGGCTTTCCGCCGTCCGGATATCTTTGATGCCGCGCTTCTGGACATAAGTAACGCCCGCGGCCAGGCCTGCAATTCCAATGGCGTTGGGAGTGCCCGATTCATAGCGGTCGGGCATGAAATCCGGTTGACGCTCCGATTCCGATAGGGATCCCGTTCCCCCGCAGGTAAGCGGTCGGATTTCTTTTTCCAGTCCATCGCGAATGTAGAGGCCGCCGGTTCCCTGGGGACCGTAAAGTGATTTGTGACCCGTAAACGCGAGAAGGTCGATGTTCATCTTTTCTACGTCAATGCTGAGGCTCCCCGCCGTCTGCGCTGCGTCGACGCAGAAAACGATACCTCGTTCCCGGGCGATCCTACCGACCTCTTCTATGGGCATGATCGTGCCCGTGACGTTGGAGGCGTGGGTGAGATAGATGGCGCGGGTATTCTTTCTGATCAACGGTGCGATGTCTTTGGGATCGAACTCGCCCCGGGGAGAGCACCGGGCGATGGAAAGCTCCATCCCTTGCGCGGCTAGGCAGCGCAAGGGTCTCATGATGGAGTTATGCTCCATGGCCGAGGCGATGGCATGTTCCCCTGGTCGCAGAAACCCGAAAATGGCCAGATTCAAGGCCTCGGTAGCATTCTTCGTGAAAACGATTCGGAAGGGATCGGAGGTGCCGAACAGTTGAGCCAAGCCTTCTCTTGCCTCCAGTACATCCCGCGCTGCAGCGATCGAAAGCCTGTGTCCAGAACGTCCCGGATTGGCGCCCACCTGCTCGTTGAACAGATTCAGGGCGTTGATCATCTCCGACGGCTTGGGCCAGCTCGTCGCGGCGTTATCGAAATAGATGATTCCCATAAAGACCTTTCCGAAAGTCCATCAATTATAAATAGCACAAAGGAAGGTGAGATGCCAGGATGTCTGGTGATTTGGGTAGTGGGCTATTTTCAATGTCAGAAAAACGAGGGCAGACCTTGTAATGGAGAGGTCTGCCCTTAGTATTTATGCGAAGGAGAATCTTATGAAAAAGAATGAAAACAGTTTCCCTGCTATCCCTCCCCGCGGTGATATGACGCGAAAAGAGAGGATGAAAAGATTAGAACAGAGATTAGTCGATCAAGGGTTATATGTCCACCCTGTGCCATTCGACGAAACGTGCCGTGAATGGGGATATTATATTGTTTCTGTTGACGATCCGTACGACGCTATAAATCGTCAAGGACAAGACCAGGGATAATTGTCACCCTTGGTTCGATTGTTCTCCCATTGCAAGGGCTGGAGATTGTCCAAATTATCAGAACCGCCTTTTGCGGTTGGTTTAATATGGTCGATTTCCCAGCCTACATCGGAGTTAGTATTTCCATGCTGGGAATATTGAATTGGTTTTCCGCATATATCGTACCGCCATACTGCGGGGTCCCAGTGCTTACCATTTTTATCGGGGACTATGCGGCCTTTGTTCCAAACGGCGAGAATTGTCTGCTGCGTAGCAGTACTGAACGGGTACGTGTAAGCCATGATCCATACCTCCTTTGTCTATCGGTTTTTGGAATATATGGAATACTGGGGAGATTATCCCCCTACACATTCCCAATAAGAGAGGCCAAGTATAGATGTTCCCTCCATACCATAATAGTAAAATTATTCAAGTTCCTTATGCGGCGATTTCCTCCAGGGTCCAGATGCGGTCGGTTATTTTGGCTTCCATAGCGGGAGTGATACGAAGCGAACTATGAACGCGGCAAAAATTATAATAGGCGAAATGAAGAGCTATCGCGGCTCTGAGATTATCGACCTTCTTGGAAAAGGCCAATGTAAGCCTATTGAGCCTCTTAAGAGACAGTCTCATTGTCAGGTTGTTTCTTTCGACGTACGAAGTGCATATACGCTTTCTTTCGGGCTTACCGGATATGCGAGTAATGTCAACGCCCTTTACCGAAGGGGGAGAATATCTACCCGGACCAGGATTCTCGGCCTCGTAGTTCTTAACCAGCGTGGCGTAATGAACCTCGCCGCCAAATGCTTGTTCTATTGCTTCAACGTAGGGCTTAAATCCATCGGTCGTGATTTGGGGCATACCCGTTATCCTGTCTCTGATTTCTTGCACAAAGACGTGGGTTGTAGCCCTGTCACGTTTACCTATAGCGAATACCGGGACCAGCTTAGTTTCTGGATCAATGGCGACGAAGATATATTGATCGCCAACCTTGCCTTTGATCTTTTCATCGGGAGAGAGATTCCGCTCTTTTTTCTGTACGAATGTCCAGAGTTCGTCGCACTCTATTACCTGACAAGGAAGGTCCTTCATTTGGGCGTCCATGAGGCGGGAGCAGCGTTCTCCGGCTTCATTCAATATCTTCATGATTGTGGTTTTATGAACCCCGGTCATGCGGGAAGTGGACCGGAGAGAGTTCCCCTCGACCAGGGAACGCAGGACAGCCATCCTCTTTTCGGGTTTCAACGTGTTCATTGGGGGCTCCTTTCTCTGCTTGACATGGAGCCCTACAAGTGCCATATTACTGACGGGTCTTACCGGACCTCAATCCCGATCAAGGCTCTTGCAGGGGCAAATCGGGGTTGTTGGTTCCCTGATGCGCTAACACCAGGGAACCAAGTTAAACTGGACCCCCCGGCCAGATTTGAACTGGCAACAATCCGGGTACGAGCCAGGAGTTCTGTCCAGTTGAACTACGGGGGGCTAACTTTGAAGGCCGTGACTCGTTGGCGCGAGTCACGGCCTCTCTTTTTATCCGCAACATCTTCACTTATCCTTACGACCGAATCCGAAGAAGTTCTCAATCATCTTTATAGTGAGTTCCAAGTTTTCTTTTACTCCGTTCCATTCTTTTTCATCGATATTGTCCGGTATCCATATCTTTGCGTCGCTCTTGCCCCTAACAGGGATAGAGAACTCTTTACATCCGGAAGGTATTTTGGAGCTTTCGTCAGCAGAGGGTTCTTTAATTTCTCCCTTGGGTGCTATTTTCTTCACGATTTGTGCTTTGGGAATCTTGACCGTCTTGGGGCCGGTTCGCGGAGCCTTCTTCCTCATGGTGATAAAACTGGACAAGGTAATTCCCGCCTCAGTAGCCGCCGATATATAAAAACGAGTACACTTGTCGGCCACAGCCCCGGCAGCAACGGCGTTGAATTTTTCGTCAAGTTGTTTCCTCGTCGCGGAATCAAGATGCAGCCCGTCTATTATCTCAGCGTAAGAAATGGTCATGATTTCCTTGAGCTTAATTTTCCAACCCGGTGTTCCATACGAATCAACGAGGTCGAGGAGTCTTTGTTGTGTCATCTGATCCTTATTGATGAGATCGAAAAATTTAAGGGCTGGAATGAGAGCCGCAATTTCGCTTCCGGAAAATTTAGAGAGAACGCTTTGGTCAATGCGCTGTGGCACAGTGCTTTCTTTGAAAGCCCCGATAAGCCTAATGAAAGTTTTATAGGGCAAATAGGGGGGGATCGGTCCTTTTCCGTCTTTCTTATCGTTATCTGCCATGCTGCTCTCCTCCTTTGTTTTGGAGTTAATCTTTGGTTTATCGCCAACCCTGATTGCATTGTAATCACATTTGCGCCAATGTCAAGCAGAAAAAATTGGCAAATATTCTGTGCCGAAAGGAAAATATCTCTATGCCAATAAAATCAACAAGTTGTCTTGTTAAAGAATTTGATTTACGCCCGAAGCATCTCTATTGCGAAGAAGTCATTAGGCGCCATATTGCCGTAAAGCCGTGCGAGGGATATTATCGGACTCCCATATGTCTTCCCTTGGAGACGGTCTTTGTCTTCGATGAAAACTTATTTATGAAACTAGAGGGATTGTATAGAGACGGAGATGTTCATGGACTTACAGAATTATGGAAAAAGGCGACGCCGTGGGAAGCTTCAAAATAGCCCACTACCGTGATTTGACATCTCCTCCAAATTTGTGTAGGGAGAATTCTAATAGCCTACGTGGCGCCAGAGAGGTACAGTTAATAGAAAGGAGCCGGGATGGACAGCAAGGTCGTCCGTCTTACCGAGACCGTTCACGGGGCTGGTTGAGCCTGTAAGATCGGTCCGGGGGACTTGCACGCAGCGCTGAAGGATCTGCCTCTGATGACGGATCCGAATCTGATTGTCGGCATGGAGCATGCCGAAGACGCAGGGGTCTATAAACTGCGCGACGATCTGGCCATCATCCAGACGGTGGATTTCTTTACGCCCATCGTGGACGACCCGGAGACCTTCGGACGCATTGCCGTCGTCAATGCCCTGAGCGACGTCTACGCCATGGGGGGAAGGCCGCTGACGGCCATGAATATCGTTTGCTTTCCCGTTAAGGACATGGATCTGGCGATCCTTCGTCGCATCCTCCTAGGCGGGCTGGAGAAGATGCATGAGGCGGGTGTTCTCCTCGTGGGGGGACACTCCGTCGAGGATAAGGAATTGAAGTACGGCCTGGCCGTCACGGGAGTGATCCATCCGGAAAAGGTCCTTTTCAACCGCGGCGCGCGAAAAGGGGACAAACTGATCCTTACCAAGGCCCTAGGCACTGGGATCGCGAGCACGGCTCTGAAAGGGAAGGTTGTCAGCCGGGAGTTGTACGAAGAGGCGGTCTTCTCCATGACGACGCTGAACCGGAAGGCCGCCGAGCTTCTTACGGAAGGCGATCATTGCCATGCCTGTACGGATGTGACCGGGTTCGGCCTATTGGGCCATGCTCGTGAAATGATCGAAGGGGAAGACGTGGGCGTCATGATTGATTCCTCGACAGTACCTCTTTTTGGCAGGCTTCAGGAGCTGGTAGAAACAGGTATCGTCCCGGGAGGGCTCTATCGCAACCGCGACTACAACGCGCCGCGGGTCGATCCAGCGGCCGGCGTGCCTGCATGGCGTCTCGATTGCCTCTATGATCCGCAAACGGCTGGCGGTCTGCTGGCCGCTGTTGCCCCGGATGGGGCTCGAGAGATGCTGAGAAAGATGCGTGACAACGGGATAAAGTATGCTAACATCATCGGCGAAGTGGTATCCGATCACCCGGGGAAGATACGCGTGATCTGAAGGTCCTGAGGACAGCGGCAAGCAGACACCCATATGAAACGGATAGAATCACTCCTCAACAAAAAAGAAGAAACCCTTTTCAACGTATTCAAGCTCAGGTCCCTGATTAAGGCCACCGATAGCCTGGCGATCCTCATGTATGGTAGCCCCGATCCCGATTCTATCGCGTCGGCCATGGCCCTCTCCGAGGTACTCAGACAAACCGTGGGACTGGCAAAGTGTACCTTCGTTTCCACGGAGCCGGTGATCAGGATTCAGAATCTGGAGTTGGTCAAGGCGATGAAGATATCGATCCAACTGCTCTCCAAGACCGATCTTCGCCAGTACAGCTATATCGCCATTGTAGATGGCCAGCCGACCTTCTTCGGAGACACCCTGAACGGCATCAAGCCTAAGATCGTGATCGACCACCATCCCTGCACTACCGTCTGGCACGCCGACATGGCCGACATCAGAAAGGGATACGGCGCCCTCTCCACGGTGATGACAGAATACCTTCTGGCGGCCAAGGTGAGGATTCCCAAAAGACTCTATACGGCGCTGGCCTACGCAATCAAATCCGATACGAACAATTTCGAGAGAGACGCCTCCTTGGAAGATATCGGTGCCTACTACCTTACCTATTCGCGGGCCAACCGTCAGCTTATCCGGCGCATCGAACTAAATCAGATCCCGGACCGCTTTCTCAAGTACTTCGACTATGCGTATCACTACCGAAGTCGTTATCGCGACCGGATTATCTGTTTTCTGGGCAAGGTTGACAGCGGCGACGTTTGTGTGCAGGTGGCGGATTTCTACCTGCGCATGATCGACATCTACTACGTAGTCATTGCCGGAATTGTGAAGGACAGGCTAATCATCATCTTTAGGGGCGATGGTTATCGCCAGGATTGTGGAGCCATCGCCAAAAAAGCCTTCGGTCACTACGGGAGCGCAGGTGGACACAAGAGCGCGGCGCGCGTCGAGATTCAACTGGAAACGCTGAAGGAGGCTGTAGGAGGTGACATCGGACAAGAGTCCGTTCACCAGTTTCTCGTTAATCGTCTCCGGCGCAGACGTAATACCGGCAACGACGCAAACGGCAAAGGAAAGAAATAGGACGTCGCAAGGCACGACCCGGCTTTCATCCTTCCCCATTATTCCCCCCTCGTCATTTACCGTCCCCTCTCCAGGAAACCATGCAATGACGCGAAGCTGCGCAGCATGGGCATCTGATTCTCTCTGCCAAAAGGACATGGATAAAATCGTGCCGGGTGTAACCGGCGGGTGCTAGATTACAGCGCTTAAGGGCTTGAAGACGATTGCTGTTAAGGACTTACGGCCTGAAATGTGCGTAGATCACATTTTCGCCACATTTCCCAAGATTGACCTTGCAAACATCCTTTAGTTACGCGATAACAGACGCTAATCGCGTAATGCCTTATTAAGCATGTGCTAGCGGGGCGTGATTAATAGAACTCATGATCTGTAAGGCATTGATCATAACTAAATGGGGGATTCCAATGCTATCAAAGGATACGTCGTATGGATTTTTCAGGGGGGTATTCTTTACGGGGCAATTTTTCAGG
>JAQULV010000072.1 GCA_028718405.1 Smithellaceae bacterium | reverse complement strand
GCGTCCAGATGATGGGGAAACTGATCGATGATCTCTTGAGTTTTTCCCGTCTGGGGAAGAAGGAATTGACGAGCTCCAAAATCGATATGGTCAATCTCATCTGGGACGTGTGGAACGAATTGAAGCTGAGCAATTCCGAACGGAAGATCGTACTGGAGGTCATGGATGTCCCTGATGGCCACGGGGATAGGGCGCTCATCAAACAAGTTTATGCCAATCTGCTGGACAATGCCGTAAAGTTTACGAAACATCGGAAGGAAGCGCGCATCGAGGCCGGCGGCTACGCCCGGGGAAATGAAAACATCTATTACGTCAAAGACAACGGCGTTGGTTTCGATATGGCCTATAAAGGAAAACTCTTTGGCGTCTTCCAGCGCCTTCACAGCGCGGAGGAATTTGAGGGCACGGGCGTCGGATTGGCTACGGTTCAGAGGATTGTCCACCGGCACGGGGGGCGGGTCTGGGCCGAGGCGGAGATAGACCGGGGTGCCTGTCTCTATTTCAGTTTGAGCAGAAAGGAGTGAACGGTTCTTCATGAAGCATTTCGACGTTATCATTGTAGAGGATAACCGCCACGACGTAGAGATGATCCTGGATACGCTGGCCGACAAGGGTATCCACGAGGAGGCCCACACGCTGGCCAACGGCGAAGAGGCGATCGATTTCTTTTTCGGGGCCCAGGGCTGTTTGCAGCAGACAGGTGCCCGACTTCCCAAACTCGTTTTGCTTGATCTGAAGCTGCCCAAGGTGAACGGGATCGAGTTTCTCCGGCGCATCCGTTCGGACGAGCGGACAAGGCACGTTCCCGTGGTTATCTTCAGTTCCTCGAACGAAACGAAGGACCGTCAGGACTGCTATGCCGCCGGCGCGAACAGCTACATCGTCAAGCCGCTGGATGGCGACCGGTTCTCAGCCTACGTGGCCGACATCTGGTCGTACTGGGTCCTGATGAACAAGACTTCTTACAACGAGAACTATTAGGAACTTTAGCCGCATCTAGGAGTAGAAGCATGGATGAAGAATTGAAGATACTTGTTCTTGAGGACATCCCCACCGACTACGAGCTGATGGAGGAAGAATTGCGCGATGCCGGCTTCCGGTTCGCCACCCAAAGGGTGGAGGCCCGGGGGGCTTTCATCAAGGCGCTGGAGGCATACCGCCCCAATATAATCCTGTCCGACTACTCGCTTCCCTCCTTTGATGGCCTGTCGGCCCTCCATATCGTCAGAGAGAAATGTCCCCAGACACCCTTCATCTTTGTGTCGGGCGCCCTGGGCGAAGAGATGGCCATCGAGATGCTCAAGCAGGGGGCCACGGACTATGTTCTGAAAAACAGACTGAGCCGTCTCGGCCCCGCCGTATCGCGAGCGCTTCTGGAGGTGGCGGAGCGGAACAGGCGCGTGAGCGTGGAGATCGCCTTGAAGGACTCGGAGGCCAGATACCGGACGATCTTCGAGAATACCGGTACGGCAATGATCATCGTCTCCAAAGATAACTTAATCGCCCTGGCGAATAGCCAGTTCGAAAACCTCTCCGGGGTGTCGAAGGCCGACATGGAGGGAAAAAGAAACTGGCTGGAGTTCGTATTTTCCGAGGACCTCAAGGCAGCTCAGGGTCACCTTAAGCCGAACGGGAAGAAAGCGGCCGTCCATGCTCACGAGTTGAGGGTCGTCGATAACAAAGGTGCAATCGTCTATTGCTTGGTAAATTTTGCCTTCATGCCGGCCACTAAGCAGATGGTTCTTTCCTTCATCGATATCTCCGAGCGCAAGCAGGCGGAGGAGAATCTGAAGAGGAGGGAGCAGGAGCTGGAGTTGAAATCGAATAGCCTTGAAGAGGCGAATATCGCCTTGAAGGTTTTACTCAACCAGAGGGAAGAGGATAAATCCGTCCTAGAGGAAAAGGTGCTGTCGAACGTCCGGAAGCTGGTCCTTCCCTATGTCGAGAACATGAAGCACTTGAACCTCAGCGATGCGCAAAAGTCCAACGTGGAGATCATAGAGAATCACCTCCATGAGATCGTTTCGCCTTTCCTGCGTAATCTCAACTCCGAGTATCTAAGCCTGACCCCGCGGGAGATCCAGATCGCCAGTCTCGTCAAGGACGGCAAGACCACCAAGGAAATAACGGAAGCGTTGAACATCTCTGCCACAGCCGTCGACTTCCACAGAAAGAATATCAGGTCCAAGTTGGGTATCAAAAACAAGAAATTGAACCTCCGTTCCTACCTATTTTCGCTCTCATCTCAGGAGTAGTTTTCGCCTACCATTGAGCATTCATTTTCTCCTTATTGTCAAGGTTGTCGATCTCCTTTATTTTCAGACCAAAGAAAGCAACACGACCACCTAAGTTTCACGGCGAAGACGCCCAAGGGAGAAATTGATGTTTGCACCGAAACTCATCATCGTTCCCACAGATTTCTCAACCTATGCCGATCAGGCCTTGAGATACGGCCTGGACATGGCGTCGAAATACGGCGCCGAGGTGGCACTGCTGCACGTGATCGACGAGGACATCAGGCAGTGCGCCGTGGACTACTGTCTTACCGACAGCGCCATGGAGGAGATCTCCAGGCAGAGTCAGAAGATGGCCAAAGAGAAGATCGTCCAGCAGATCGACCGGGTCACCGGCGGAAGCAAGACGGTTACCGTTTCTTCCGAAGTCAGACAGGGGATTCCCTATGACGAGATAGGCAAGGTACAAGCCGAAAAGGGCGCCGATCTTATCGTCATGGCCCCACACGGGAGAAGCGGTATTCTGAGGAATCTTATCGGCGGCGTCGCCGAGAAGGTCATCAGAAGCTCCCGCTGTCCTGTCCTGCTGGTAAGGACCTAAAATAGCATCGCCTGCGGATCTTTCCGCGGGCACAGATTTCGTCCGTTCGCAATTTCGTAGCGATGAGCATCTAGAAGGGAGGCCCGATGAAAGGAGACCGCGAAATCATCAAACTGCTCAACTCGCTTCTAGCAAACGAGTTGAGTTCGGCCCATCAATATTTGCATCACGCCGAGGTCGCCGATGATTGGGACTACGACAAGCTCCGCAAGCATTTCCAGAAGAGAGCCAGTGACGAACTCAAGCACGCCGAGAGCCTCGTTTATAGGATCCAATCCCTCAGGGGAAAGCCCATAACCTCAGGGCTGCAGATGACGGATACAACCGATCCCCGCCAAAGACGGGAAGCGACGAAGATCAAGGCGGATGCCATCAAGGCGTACAACAACGCCATCATTATTGGTCCTGACGTGTCCCAACAACTGGCGAACGAGCACCTCTCAAAAAAGGACGCCATCAAGGCTTACAGCGAGGGCATCAGTCTGTGTAACGATCGCAAGGACTTTGCCACGCGCGATATCTTCCGGTCCATCCTGGAGGATGAGGACCGCCATATAGACCAGATCGAAGAAATGCAGGAGCAGATCTCGCAAATGACGATCGGTGCCTTCCTGCGCACGCAGGTATAGAAGGAAATCATGGGGAAAGCGACGATCTATGGGATCATATCTTCCGCTGCTCTTTTCTCGTTCCCCGCTTGGGCTCGGGCGGATCTTGGCGGGTGGCAAGGGCGCCCCTGCTACGGGCCGATGATGGGATACGGCTGGCATTGGGGAGGGTTTATGATGGTCTTCTGGATACTGATCATCATCCTTATTGCCTATCTCATCTATGGTCTCGTCAAGGGCAAGGGTCCGGGGCAGGTATCCGAGACACCGTTGGACATCTTAAAGAAGAGATACGCCCGAGGAGAACTGACCAAGGAAGAATTCGAGCAGATGAAGAAGGACCTTCTCTAGGCGAGATTGGCGAAAGGCTACGATAACGTCATCGAGGTTTCCATGAGCATCAAATTCGAAATAAATCCGATCATGACGAGACTCGATTCCTTAAACGACATCCGGGCGACGGCCCTTTATCTGGAATTGACCCTGGCGGGGGAGGAACCTTTCATGTTCCCCGACGTGGAAAGAGTGTACGAACAACTGGTTGAACAATTCTACCGGGAGTACCACGACATCATCATCCCGGAGCAGTATGAGGTGGCCAGGAAGGACTACCGTTTTTTTCTCGAGCTCCTGGACCTGGTGGCTTCACTTTTGCGGCACGATGAGGAGAGGGCCGTAAGGCTCCTGCATTGAGAATGCTAATATCGCTCGTTGATATCAAGATAGATTAGCAACCGTCCTTCCGGTGGGTGGATTTCTCCCTCCTTTTTTCCACCCACCTCCCCCCCTCAAAGCGAATCAGGGCCGGAGCCCACCCGGCCCTGATTCCACTTCCCAAAGAAACCATCTTTCCGATTAGCCCAACATCGTCGCGTTTCCTGCCTTCAGGGGGGGACGGGGACCTATGCTCTTGACAACATAACCGCGATGGCTAAATTTGACCTGAAGGCCGGATGTCCTTCAGAGAACAAATTGGAAGCCTGTTAAATGATAGAGATAGGCACGCTGGGCATCCGGTCTCGACCGGTGATTTCATGGAGGTAGTGTCCTTATGAAACCAGCGGTAATAAATGACGAAGGAGGAAAGAGTTATGACAATCAGAAGTTTGATCCCTTCAGGTCTGCGCAGAGGCACCTTGCCGGCAGTGTCGACAGGGCGATTTGGACTCTATCCTTTCGGCGTGGATATGGAAAGGTTGATGGACGATCTGTTCTATGACCTGGAGATGATGCCTACAACGGTGACGAGATCGGTATTCGAAGGCGGTTACGCCCCGAATGTGGAAGTTAAGGACAGTGACGGAGAGATTCTGGTGAAGGCTGAGTTGCCCGGTGTTGACGAGAAAGATATTGACGTGGTGCTGTCCGAGAATACCCTAGAGATCAAGGGGGAGAAGAAAGAGGAAAAGGAGGAAAAGGGAGAGAACCGTTATCTGTCAGAGCGGTGTTACGGGTCTTTTGACAGGTTGGTGACACTGCCCGCGACGATCGATGCTGAGCATGCGACAGCCGACTTCAAAAACGGTGTACTGAGCATCAGGATTGCGAAGTCGCCGGAAGTCAAAGGCAAGAAGATCCCTATTAACGTCCATTAAGTGGTCGTTACCCAGGCCCCACCTCGTCGGGCATCACCCGCAGTGAGGTGGGGCATTCTTTTATCTCTGAAACGGAAGATCAGATCCGCACTCGGAAGAGAACGGTCCTACCTTTCGTCCCTCCGTCCTCAAGCACAAAGATAGCTGCAAAGGCCCTGACGCTCAGAAAAAATCATTGACTAAGAGAAGGGCATATATTAATGGTTGCTCAAAATGATCAACACTTTAGGGCAATTGGACCAATTGAGCAGTAAGTACCTCTACATACACACCTTCGGCTGTCAAATGAATGATAGGGAGTCCGAGCAGATGATAGCCCTGATGTCTGCCGCGGGTTATGAGCGGACATCGCGGTTGCAGAAGGCGGACCTAATCATATTAAACACCTGCAGCATCAGGCAGAAGGCGGACCAGAAGGTCTACAGCGAGTTGGGGCGGTTCCGGGAGCTAAAGGAGGCGAATCCCGAACTCGTCATCGCCGTGGGAGGATGCCTTGCCCAGCAGCGGGGACACGAAATCTTCAAAAAGGCGCCCCAGGTAGACGTTGTTTTCGGGACGCGCAATATCCACCGCCTGCCGGAGCTCGTGGCAGAGGCCGCCAAAACGGGCGCGAAATTGGTTGCGACGTCTCTCCCGGAACGGATCGAGTCGCTTTCGATTGCGACCGTGCCCCCTCCGGGGCGCGTGGGCGCCTACGTAACCATCATGCAGGGATGCAACAATTTCTGTTCCTACTGCGTAGTTCCGAACCTACGGGGACGGGAGATCAGCCGGCCCGCTGGAGAGATCGTCAGCGAGATCAGGGCCCTGGCAGCAAACGGCATCCGCGAGGTAACGCTTCTGGGGCAGAACGTCAACTCCTACGAAGCTAAGGATGAGGCGGCGGGCGACTTTGCGGGGCTTCTCCAAGAGATAGATGGTGTGGAAGGAGTAGAGAGGATTCGTTTCACCACTTCACACCCCAAGGATCTCTCCGAACGCCTGATTGATTCCTTCGGTCGGCTTACAAAGCTGTGCGAGCATATCCATCTGCCCGTGCAGTCGGGATCGGATTTTGTCCTGCGCGGGATGAACAGAAACTATACAGCCGAAATCTACGCGACCAAGGTTGCCGCTCTCAGGCGCGCATGTCCCGGGATTAGCGTCACCTCCGATATGATCGTCGGCTTTCCCGGTGAGAGCGACGAGGACTTTCAAAAAACCATTGACCTAATGGAGAAAATAAGATTTGATAACCTCTTCTCATTCGCCTACTCGGAGCGGGAAGGGACGAAAGCTGCGACCTTCAAAGACAGGGTGCCCGAGGTGGTAAAACGGGAAAGATTGAGGACGCTGCAGTCGCTCCAAGAGGCCCACACCCTGGAAAAAAACAAACGATTCGAGGGCAAGGTCGAAGAGGTATTGGTGGAGGCGGCGAGCAAGAAATCTTCCGCCGATCTCATGGGAAGGACGAGAACGAACCGGATAGTTAATTTCACAGGGGACGGGAGACTTACCGGCAAGACGGTGTCCGTGCGGATCAAAGAGGCTTTCTTACACTCCCTCAGAGGGGAGATAGACGGAGTGACGGCATGCTGATAGAGATGAAGATTTCCGGTTTGACGATCGATCCCGTGACCAATACGCCCATCGTCATCCTGAAGGATCTCCAGGAGAAGAAGGCCCTGCCTATCTGGATCGGGCTGTTCGAGGCCAGCGCCATCGCCACGGAACTGGAGAAGATATCCTTCTCCCGTCCCATGACCCACGACCTCCCCAATGCGATGATCAAGACCCTGGAGGTTAAGGTCCTG
>JAQULV010000071.1:4345-6835 GCA_028718405.1 Smithellaceae bacterium | reverse complement strand
CGGTTACCAGGATCAGGAAGATTACGCCCCAGATGTACCAGGTTGTTGAGACACCCGATGCGATGATGTTTCCGGCGGGATCGACCTGCTGATAGGACTTTATCATCGCCGGGGCGATCTTGCCCATGAAGAAGGCGCCCGCGCCGAAACCCATAACGGCGAGTCCCGTCACCAAACCGCGCTTGTCGGGGAACCAGCGGATCAGCGTGGCAATCGGCGTCACGTAGCCGAAGCCGTTGCCCAAGGCCGCGATCACCCCGAAGCCGAGATAAAGGAGGGGGAGACTGCCGATCTGATCGGCGTAGCCCGCGACGAGGGTCCCGATCCCGAAGAGGATGCCGCCGATGGTGGCGACGAAACGGGGGCCCTTCTTGTCGACCAGCGTCCCGCCGAAGGCGGCGGCCAAACCGATGATCAACATGAGCAGCATGAAAGTGTACTGAACGGCCTTGCCTTCCCAGCCGTGCATTCCCATCAGGGGGTTCTTGAAAACGGACCAAGCGTAAACCGTCCCCAGACAAAGCTGTATCACTACCGCGGCGATGGCGATCAGCCATCTCTTTGACATCAGATTCTCATTGCTCATTTTTTTAAAGCCTCCTTATCTTGTCAGGACGGGCACCCGCGACGAGGGCCTGTGCAAAGACCCGTCCGATCGTCTGGAAGACGTCTAAGCCGCCTCCACCTTCACCGCGCATACCTTGTACTCCGGGATCTTCCCGACCGGATCGAGAGCCGGATTCGTCAGCAGGTTCACCATCGCTTCCCGGAAGTGGAAATTCATGAAGACGGCACCCTGGGGCGAACGTTCCGTGAGCGTCGCCTTGGCCGTCACCGCTCCCCGCCGGGAGCGCACCTTGACCATTTGTCCTTCCTGAAGATTCAACTTTGCAGCATCGGCGGGGTTTATCTCGACCAGGCTTTCGGGGTACCTCTGCATAGGTCCCTCGGCGCGTCCGGTCATCGTGCCCGTATGGTAGTGGTAGAGGACCCTTCCCGTGGAGAGGAGGAAGGGATATTCGGCGTCGGGGAGTTCCGCGGGCGGCACGTATTCGATGGCCTGAAACAGTCCCAGGCCGCGGGAGAACTTGTCCTTGTGGAGGAACTTCGTTCCCTTGTGCTCGGCGGTCGGACAGGGCCAGTGGAGCCCCTCCTTTTCCAGGCGCTTGTAAGTGATGCCGCCGTAGCTCGGTGTCACCTGGTTGATCTCGTCCATGATCTCGCGGGCCGACTTGTAGGGCATCTTATAGCCCAGGCGATTCGAGAGGTCCCTGATGATCTCCCAGTCTGACTTGGCTTGGCCGGGGGCGGCGACGGCCTTGCGCACCCGTTGCACCTTCCGTTCGGTATTGGTGAAGGTACCGTCCTTTTCCGCGAAACAGGCGGAAGGGAGAACGACATGGGCGAGTTTCGCCGTCTCCGTCAGGAAGATGTCCTGAACGACGAGGAAATCCAGCTTCTGGAGCGATTCCTCCACGTGGGAGATATCGGGATCGGACACCATGGGGTTTTCACCCATGACGTAGAGACCCCTGATTTGGCCGGCGTGGGCGGCGTTCATGATCTCCATAATCGTCATTCCGACTTTGGCCGAAAGATTCGTCCCCCAGACCTTCTCAAACTTGGCCTGCACCTCGCCGTTGGTTACCTGCTGGTAGGCGGGGTAGAAGTTGGGCAGCGCCCCCATGTCGCAGGCTCCCTGGACGTTGTTTTGGCCGCGCAGCGGATTCACCCCGCCGCCTTCGATGCCCACGTTGCCGCAGAGCATTGCCAGGTTGGCGCAGGATTTCACGTTGTCCGTACCGGTAATGTGCTGGGTGATGCCCATGGCGTAAAGGATGGCGGCCGTCCCCGCGCGGGCGTACAGGCGGGCGGCCTCTTTCAGGTCTTCAGCCGGAACCCCCGATATCTTCTGGACGTATTCAGGTGTGTACTTCTCCACAGTCTTCTTCAGGGCCTCGAAACCTTCCGTGCGGTCCTTCACGTAATCTTTGGCGTAGAGGCCCTCGGCGATGATGACGTTCATCAGCCCGTTGAGAACGGCTACGTCGGTGCCCGGTTTCTGCCGGAGCCAGATGGCGGCGTATTTGACGAGATCGATCTTTCGGGGATCGATGACGATGAGCTTGGCGCTGCCGCGGCGGACGGCGCTTTTCACCCGGGAACTGATGACGGGATGATTCTCCGTGGTATTCGTCCCTGTCGCCAGGATCACCTCGGTCGAATCTAGTTCGCCGATGGAGTTGGTCATGGCGCCGCTGCCGAAGGAGGTGGCCAGACCGGCCACCGTTACGGAGTGTCAGAGACGGGCGCAGTGATCGACGTTATTGGTTCCGATCACCGCGCGCATGAATTTCTGGAAGACGTAGTTCTCTTCGTTGGTGCAACGCGCCGAGGCCAGACCCGCCAGACTGTCCGGTCCGTGTTTCTCCTTTATGGCGGCTAAGTTCCCGGCGATGAGGTCGTAGGCCTCTTCCCAGGAGGCCGGGG
>JAQULV010000071.1:0-4335 GCA_028718405.1 Smithellaceae bacterium | reverse complement strand
CGTTTTTCCGGATGAGGGGGGTGGTCAGGCGGTCGGCGTGATCGACGAAATCTATCCCGAAACGGCCCTTGACGCAAAGCCTCCCTTCATTCGGCAGGCCGTAGTCGCGGTTACCCGTAACCTTGACGATCTTGCCGCCGTGGATGTTCAGGTCCATCTGGCAGCCCACGCCGCAGTATGTGCAGGTCGTCTTCACCTTCTTCAGCTCCCAGGGCCGTCCCTGAAAGCGGGCCTTCTTGATCGTGATGGCCCCCACGGGGCAGGCGTCGACGCATTCCCCGCAGAAGACGCACTCGGAGTCGATGTAGTCTCTGTCGAAGGCCGGTCCAACCTTGGCGTCCGAGCCCCGTCCCGAGAAATCGAGCACCTCGTTGACCTGGATTTCGTTACAGGCCCGGATGCAGCGGCCGCACAGGATGCATTTGTTGAGGTCCCTCTGGATCATCTTATTGGTCGTCTCCACGGGATAGCCCGGAGGGACGATGGAGAAGCGGGGTTTGTCGATGCCCAAAAGGTAGACCAGATCTTGGAGTTCGCAGTTACCGTTTCGCTCGCAGGTCAGGCAGTTGTGGTCGCCCGACGACCAGAGGAGCTCGACGATTAACCTCTGCGCTTCCCTGACCTTGGCCGTGTGCGTGCTGACGGTCATCCCGGCGCTCACGGGCATGCAGCACGAGGCTACCAGCGTCCGGGCGCCTTCGACTTGCACGACGCAGACCCGGCATGCCCCCACGTTGGTCGTTCCCCGGTAATGGCAGAGGGTGGGGATGTAGATGCCGTTTTCCTTTGCCACCTCGAGGATCGTCTGTCCCGGTAGGGCCTTTACCTTCTTACCGTCAATGGTAAGTGCTATCTTGGTTTCCATACATGCTCCTTCAGTGTGGAGATGATCTCCTGTGACCGGCGCCGCTGCCGATCGTCCTTCCTATCCCCTGCAAATCGTTCCGTAATATGGTAAATAACGTTACCATATCGGTAACTTCCGATTTAGCTCTTCCGGGATAGATATCATAAAACAAACCATATTCCAATGGTGTCAAATCTGGCATAATCACATTGGCTCCTGCCTGAAGGGCCATAGTCCGTGCATCCTTATCCAGGGTCCGCAGGGCGGTGGTGGCGGGGATGTTGGTGGAGCGTGTGACGATTCGGGCGACGGCCAGAACCTTGAGGGTCAACTCCACACTGCCGCAGGCCAAGTCTCGGAAGGGCGTCTGGGGATGGGGGATGAAAGGGCCGATCCCCAGCATGTCGATGCCCGTTTCTTCAAGAAGAATTATATCGTCGGCCAAGACATCGATGTCCTGGCCGGGGATGCCGACCATGACCCCCGATCCCACCTCATAGTTCAGCTCCCGGAGCGCGGTCAGGCATAGCAGGCGTTCCTCCAGACGGCAACCGGGACGGATTCGTTCGTAGAGGAGCTGGGAGGATGTCTCATGTTTCAAGAGGTAGCGGTCCGCCCCGGCCTCCCGGAACGCGCGGTAATCTTCATAATTCCGCTCGCCGACGGAGAGGGTGATCACGAGACCTATTTTCTCCCTGATCCGGGCGATGAGGCCGCAGAGCCTCGCCCGATCGTAGTAGGGGTCTTCGCCCGATTGCAGGACGATCGTTCCTATTCCCGCTTTCCTGATCTCGTAGGCCGAGGCCAGGATCTCATCGTCGGACATCCGGTAGCGGACGAGCGCCGTGTTGTCCCGCCGCAGGCCGCAGTACAGGCAGTTCTGGCGGCAGTGGTTGGAGAACTCGACGATCCCACGTAAAAAGACATCGTCGCCCACGCAGCGTTTGCGTACGACGTCAGCGGCGGCGTAAAGACGTTCGGTTTCAGCGGGGGAAGAGATCTCAAGGAGGCGCACAATTTCTTCTTTGCTCAGCCTCTCCCCACGCTCCTCCCGGTCGATGGTCTCGATGACGGAAGAAGGACGGTGCTCAGATGTAGAGGTCACGCTTCCCTTCCTCGGTTCTTGCCAGGCGTTCCTGAAGGAACTTCTTCATGAAAGCGGGCTTCGTCTCGGCGAGGAGCTTGTCAATTAAGGCGTCTCCCGCCTTCTTCATCGTGGGACCCGCGTAATCTTCCAGGTACTCCTTGAAGGTGAGCAGCGCGTTGGTCCGGCAATATTTCTGAATGAGACCGGGCTTGGCCAGATCCATGAAGTCCGCCCCGACCCGGCCCAGGCGCTAGCAGGCCGTGCAGAAGCTCGGGATGTAGCCCTGCTTTGTGATGTCGTAGATAACCTCCTCGGTCGTTCTGGTGTCGCCCAAGTTGAACTGACCCGCCCGGAAGTTATCGCTGCTGTCATCCTGGTAGCCTCCGGGATTGGTGCGGGAGCCCGCGCTGATCTGGGAGATACCCAGTCCGAAGACCTCGTTGCGCATGGCCGCCGTCTCGCGGGTGGAAAGGATCATCCCCGTGTAGGGGACGGCCAGGCGGATGATCGCGACGAGCTTCTTGAAGTCCTTATCCGATACCGGCATGGGGGGCTTGATCGCCGCAGGGGCATTGAGTGCGGGCTCGAGCCGCGGAACGGAGATCGTGTGGCTGCCGACGCCGAAGGTTGCCTCCAAGTGGAGGGCGTGCAGTAGAAGTCCCAGGACCTCGAATTTGTAATCGTAGAGACCGAACAGCGCCCCGATACCCACGTCGCTGATCCCCGCCTCCATGGCACGGTCCATAGCGGTCAGTCTCCAGAGATAATCCTTCTTGGGGCCGGAGGGATGCATGACCGTGTAGGTTCCGTGGTGATACGTCTCCTGAAAGAGCACGTAGGTGCCGATCTTCGCTTCCTTCAGGCGTTTGAACTCTTCCACCTGAAGTGGGGCGATCTCGACGTTGATCCGTCTAATCTCGCCGCTGGGCTCCGTCTTCACAGCGTAGGCACGCTCAATGGCCTCGATGAAGTAATCGAGGCTCGAACGTTTGGGATTCTCGCCGCAGAGCATGAGCAATCTCTTGTGGCCCTCGCGCTCCAGGACGCGGACCTCGTTTTCGATCTGCTCCATGGAAAGGGCCACACGCTCCAGCTCCTTGTTGTCCCTGCGAAAGCCGCAGTACAGGCAGTTGTTGGAGCAGTAGTTGGCTATGTAGAGCGGGGCAAACAAGACCAGCCGGTTGCCGTAGATGGCCTCCTTGATGGTCCGCGCCGCGTGCTTGATCTTCTCGATCAGTTCCTTGTCTTCCGTCTGGAGCAGGACCGCTGTCTCCTCGGGGGTGAGCCCCTTAAGCTCGTGCGCTTTCCCTATGATCTCCTCGACACGCTTCGGGGAAGGGTTTTTTGCCTTGTCCAGGATGGACTGGATCTTCTCGTCGCTTATGAAATCCTGTATCATGTGAGCCTCTCTATGCCTTAGTCAGAACGGATTTTACTTCGACTCCCTCCAGGGAGCCCAACTTACCGGTCAGCGCTCCGATCTCATCGGTGGAGCCGTGAACGATGAGCGCGATGATGTTGATTCCCTGCGGCCGATAGGGAATCCCCATCCGACCGATAACCATCTCACCGTGCCCGCTGATGATCTCGTTTACCTTGGCCGCCTGACGGAACCTGTCCGTGACGATGATGGAAACCACGCCGATTCTCATGGGCCTTGACCTCCTTCTTCAGTAGCGCCGGGAGGGGGCAATAAAAAAGGGATCTGATCCGGAAGAATCAAATCCCTGTGTGCAAATGTCGAGCTTCGATTCCCCTTGTGGTCAGATTTTCTCCTCCCCCGCAGGGCGCAGAACAAACGCTGCACTTATTGCCTGAAAGCGTCGCGATTGTCAATCTAATTCTCTCAAAACCCTTTCCCTCGGCACAGCTATCTGCTATAAGGACCCCATCTTGTGAACAATCAGTAAAGGATATCAGACGGAAAATCTCGACGAAGGGGGTTCTTCTGACAATGAAGCGTCCTGGAGGTTTGTTCTGTTGTCTGCTCTTCCTGATGCTGTTATCCCCCGGCCTTGCGCGAAGCGACAATGCGTCGCTCCTGGGGCTCTCGGCGCGGTCGGCGGCCCTGGGCGGCGCCATGACCGCCGTGGTCGATGATTATACGGCCGCCTACTACAATCCCGCAGGGCTTGCCTGGGCCTTCCCGAAAGGCGGTTGGTTCATAGCAGGGGTCGATCTTGTCTACACCACCCGTTCCTTCGCTGCCGTTGACACGGCCGGTACTCAAGTCAAACACGACTTTGAAACAAAGGGCATCGCCCTGGGGATGGCCTTCGATCTCAAGAGGCTTATCAAGGTTAAGGACTGCACCTTTGGGATCAGCCTCTATATCCCGTCGACGGGGCTTCTTAACATCGATCTGCCGACCTCGGCGAGCCAGTATTTCTTCCCCGTCTAC
>JAQULV010000070.1 GCA_028718405.1 Smithellaceae bacterium | reverse complement strand
GTGTCGTACCACTGATAGGGAAGCGATCTCGTCACCGGCGCCCTCCCTCCGAAGAAGAGCATCGCTCGCGCTCTGAATTGCGCGAAGTTCGGAAAGCCGACGATGACCTTCGTCCCGATGCGCAAGGCCTCATCTATCACACGATCGGCCTCGCGCACCTCCTGCATACTCTGATTCAGGATCACATAGTCGAAGGAGCGGTCGGGGTATTCCGCAAGTCCGCTTTCGATGTCCCCGTGGTAGACGCTGACGCCTTTCATGATGCAGATATGGATGGCGCCGTCGTCCAGCTCGATGCCTTGGACACGACACCCCTTCTCTTTGGCCAGCAGCGCCAGCAGTTCGCCGTCGCCGCAGCCCAGATCCAGCACACGCGCGCCGCGTGAAACTAGCCGACTGATGATTTTATGGTCCAATCTTGTCTTTTCAGATTTCATAAATTTCCGCTTTCTTGTTGAGGGCAGCCGTCTTCTCCAGGAAGGGCCCGATCAGGGCCGTCTGGCCCTCCGTCTCGACCAGAAAGGCGTCGTGGCCGTAAGTCGAGGGAAGCTCGCAGTAGCTGGCATCAGCGTGCCGCCGCTTCAGCAGGCGAACGATATCCTGGGACTGGTGGCTCGGGTAGAGCCAGTCAGATTTGAAGGAGATGACCAGAAACCTCGTCTTGGCCGGCTTTCCCTCGGGGAAGAGCCTCCCCCCGGACAGATCGAAGTAGTCCATCGCCTTCGTGATGTAGAGATACGAGTTCGCGTCGAAGCGTTTCACGAAGTTGTCGCCTCGATAATGGAGATAGTTCTCCACCTCGAAGTCGGCGGCGAACCGGAAGCTGTAGCCGCCGTTCTTCAGCTTCCGGGAGAACTTCTCCTCCATGGATTGGTCGCTCATGAACGTGATATGCCCGATCATCCGCGCCACGGCCAGTCCCCGCTCCGGCTGGCCGTCGTCGTAATAGTCGCCCTCCCGCCAAGCGGGATCGGCCATGATCGACTGCCGGATCACCTCGTCGAAGGCGATCTGCTGGGGCGAGTGCTTCAGCGCCGTCGCAATGGGGATTACGGAGAGCACCCGTTCGGGATAAAAGGCGGCCCATTGAAGCGCCTGCATCCCGCCCATGGAACCTCCGGCTACAGAGAGCAGCTCGTCGATGCACAGATGGTCGATGAGGTGCTTCTGCGCCTCGACCATGTCGGCGACGGTGATCACGGGAAAATCCAGGGCATAAGGTTTCCCCGTCGCGGGGTCCACCGATGCGGGTCCCGTGCTCCCCTTGCAACCGCCGATGACGTTAGAGCAGATGACAAAGTATCTATTCGTATCGAAGGCCTTGCCGGGGCCGATCATCTCTTCCCACCAACCGGGGGTATCGTCTCCCGTATGGTAGCCCGCGGCATGTGCGTCGCCGGAAAGGGCATGCGTAATAAGAATCGCATTGCTGCGGTCCGGGTTTAATTGCCCGTAGGTCTCATAGGCCAATGTCACCGGACCTAGACTCCGTCCCGACGAAAGGCGCAGGCCTTCCTTCGCCGCAAAGGTGTAATATTTTGTTTCCACAACTCCGATGGAGTTTTTCTGTTTCATGAGACTGCTATCCTCGATTCTCGCGGTCGGGAAAGACATCGGCTTTCTATTTCTGGAAGAGCCACGTCGAGAGGTAGCGCTCCCCCGTATCAGGCAGGAGCACCACGATCGTCTTTCCTTCCGCTTCCTTCCGCCCGCCCACCTTCAGAGCCGCCCAGAGCGCGGCGCCGCTCGATATCCCGGCGAGTATCCCCTCTTCCTTGGCCAAACGCCTCGACATGACGCCGGCATCCTCATGGGCCACGGTCACGATCTCATCGACGATGCTGCGGTCCAGCACCTCAGGAACGAACCCGGCGCCGATCCCCTGGATCTTGTGGGGACCGGGTTTCCCGCCCGAAAGGACGGGGGAGTCGGCGGGCTCGACACCCACGACCCGCACGTTATTAAGCTTGGCCTTCAGGGCCTCACCGACGCCGGTGATCGTGCCGCCGGTGCCGATTCCGGCCACGAAGTAGTCTATCTTGCCGTCCGTATCGTTCCAGATTTCCATCGCCGTCGTCTTCCGGTGGATGGCTGGATTGGCCGGATTGGCGAATTGCTGGGGCATAAAACTGTGAGGCGTTGTCCGGACCAGTTCCTCGGCCTTTTCGACGGCCCCTTTCATCCCCTTGGCGCCTTCCGTGAGAACCACCTCAGCCCCCAGGATATTGAGGAGCTGCCGCCGCTCGATGCTCATCGTGTCCGGCATCGTGAGGACCAGCCGGTACCCTTTCGCCGCCGCGACAAAGGCGAGGGCGATTCCCGTATTACCGCTCGTCGGCTCGATGATGACGGAGTTCTTTTTGAGGAGCCCCTTGGCTTCGGCGTCTTCGATCATCGCGACGCCGATGCGGTCCTTCACGCTCGACAAAGGATTGAAGGATTCCACCTTCATCAGAACCGTAACCGGCAGGTCTTTCGCGATCCGGTTAAGCCGGACCAGAGGCGTTCTTCCCACGGTCTTCGTTATATCGTCATAGATGTTTGCCATTTCATATTCTCCTTGTTATGTCCGGTTAGGCCGTCGCCCTTTGCAGCGCCTGTTCGATATCGGCCACAATGTCGTCGATGTGCTCCAATCCCACCGAGACTCTGATGAAATCAGGAGTCACGCCGGTAGCGAGCTGCTCCTCCACGGAGAGCTGCTGGTGTGTCGTCGTCGCCGGATGGATCGCCAGCGTCTTCGCGTCGCCCACGTTCGCCAGATGCGAAATGAGTTGCAGGGACTCGATGAACTTCTTCCCTGCCGTCGCCCCTCCTTTGATACCGAAGCCAAGGATGGCGCCGGCACCTTTGGGGAGGTATCTCTGCGCTCTTTCGTGTTCCGGGCTTGATTCCAGACCAGGGTAATTCACCCAGGCAACTCGTCGCTGTCTTTCGAGATACCGCGCCACCTCCAAGGCGTTCTCCGCGTGCCGTGGCAGGCGCAGATGGAGCGTCTCTAGGCCTTGGAGAAATAGAAAGGCATTAAAGGGCGACAAGGCCGGCCCCAGATCGCGCAGGAGCGTCACTCGGGCTTTGGCGATGTAGGCGGCCTTCCCCACGGCCGCTACAAAATCGATGTCGTGGTAGCTGGGATCCGGACCGGATATGAGCGGGAATCTTCCGTTCGTCCAGTCGAAGCGACCTGAGTCTACGATCAGCCCACCCAGCGACGTACCGTGGCCGCCGATAAATTTTGTCGCCGAATAGACGACAATATCAACACCGAAGTCGATGGGCCGCAGCAGATAGGGAGAGACGGTATTATCCAAGATAAAGGGAATGCCGTTCTCATGGGCAATACTCGCAATGCCATCAAGGTCAGCCACGTCGAGCTTCGGGTTTCCGATGGACTCGGCGTAGACCGCCTTCGTCCGCGGCGTGATCGCCGCTTTCAGGGCCTCCGCGTCGTTGGATGGCACGAAGTTCACCTTCACGCCGAGACGGGGAAAGGTATGGTGAAAGAGGTTGTAGGTCCCGCCGTAGAGGTTGTCCGCCGAGACGATCTCATCGCCCGCCTGGGCGATGTTCAACAGGGCGAGCGTGATTGCCGATTGGCCGCTCGCTACCGCCAGCGCCCCCACACCTCCGTCCAGGAGCGCAATCCTCTTCTCCAGAACATCCGTCGTGGGATTCATCAGCCGCGTATAGATATTGCCCGCTTCCTTCAGGGCAAAAAGATTAGCGGCATGCTCCGTATCGCGAAACTGGTAAGACGTCGTCTGATAGATCGGCACGGCGCGGGAGCCGGTGGCCGGATCGGGCTGTTGTCCTCCGTGGAGGGCCAAGGTTTCTATCTTCAGTGTGCTTTCAATATTGCTCATTTCTCTTCTCCTTGTATGGAAGGCTGCATTCCGAAGCTGTCGCTGCAAAACATGCTGGCGCGCGACGGTGCAGAGTCTGTCATGTCAATTCATTTGGTTCCAAACCTAAACGTTGCCCTCCGCTATAGACGTTAAGCCGGTTTCCCCGCGCGCGGCCAACAAGGGTCAGATTAACCTTCCGGGCCAACTTTACGGCCTGGTTCGTTGGCGACCCCGCCGAAACGAGGATCGGCAACCCCGCACGCAGGACCTTCGAGAGAATCTCCGATGAGATCCGACCGCTGGAGAGAACAACCTTATCGGTAAGCGATAGTCCCGTCGCCAGAGCCGCCCCGATGATCTTATCAAGGGCGTTGTGGCGACCGATATCGTCCCGTAAGATGACGATCCCTTCGCCATCGGCCAGAGCGGCACTGTGGACGCCGCGGGTCAGCTTGTGCTCCTCGGAGCTCGTGAGAAACTGCTGCATCAGGTCCATGAGCTTAACGCCGTCTATGATAAATCCCTCGGGCATGACGCCCCGCTGGGCAATGTCCAGCGGGTTGTGAAATATGATCCCCTTTCCGCAGCCGGAGGTATAGACGCGCTTGAAGACCATCTCTTCGGGAAGGCCCGAAGTCTCGATCTCCACCGAGGCCTTCCAGCGTTCCTCGTCGATAACTATCTTCCTGACGGAGGAGGCGTCGACAATCAGGCCCGAGGTAAAGAGAAAGCCCGTTATCAGATCCTTAAGATCGATGGGACTGCAGAGCAACGTGGCCAGTTCCTTGCCGTTGAGGTCGATCGTCAGCGGAACCTCTTCGGCGATAAGCTGGTTTGCAAGCTCCGCGCCTTCACGGTGCAGCGTTGTGATGATGAAACTTTCCATAATGGACTCCGCGTAAAATAACGACTGACTTACAATTCCTTTGCGTCTTGACAGGGTTTGAACAGCGGGGTAGGTTACGGACGAAGGCGGAGGCGGATTCACGCACCTCACCCGTGTCGGTAATCTTCCCGTCGCTTTCCCGGGCGTATCCGGAATCACATTGCCAGTGGGACTTCCGGATTCGCCCTTCCCTTCTTGACTCCTCACCGACGGGGTTGCGACAGAAGCATCCCGTCGATACACCTTCTCGCCCGGCTGATCGTTTGGGCCGGGACATCAATCTCGTGAACCAAATCCTGCAACGACCAGAGGATCTTCTCTTGGGTCGTGCGCTTCATATTCAGACAGATCGCGAATTTCGAGGCGGGATAGAAACGCTTTCCCGGATTTTCCTTCTCCATGCGGTGCAGGATCCCCACTTCCGTCGCCACGATGAATTCGTCGTGGGGCGAAGCGGCCACGTAGCGACACATCCCCTCGGTGGAAAGCACCTGATCCGCAATCGCCGTCAAGGCCGGCGTGCATTCGGGATGGACCAGGACTTCCGCCCGGGGATGCTCCTCCCTCTGACGGACGATATTTTCCGGCAGGATCCGCGCATGGGTCGGGCAGTATCCTTTCCAGATGTAAAACTCCCGTCCCGTTTTTTCTGCCACATAGGTGGCCAGATACTGATCGGGAACGAAGATGATCTCGCCTTCGTCTTTCATATGGTCCCGCACGATCGCCTCCGCATTGGCTGACGTGCAGCACATGTCGCACTCCGCCTTTACCTCCGCCGAGGTGTTCACGTAACAGAGGACCTTGGCTCCGGGGTGTTCCTTCTTCAGTATTCTCAGTTGCTCGGCCGTGATCATGTCCGCCATGGGGCAGCCCGAATCGGGATCGGGAAGCAGAACCTTCTTCCCCGGCGAGAGGATCTTTGCCGTCTCGGCCATAAAGTGGACGCCGCAGAAAACTATTATTTCCGCCTCGGTTCTTGAGGCCTGGATACTCAGCCCGAGAGAGTCGCCCACAAAATCGGCCACGTCCTGCACCTCGGGAAGCTGGTAGTTGTGGGCCAGGATGACGGCCTTGCGCTCTTTCTTCAGCTTTTGAATGTCCGATATCAGGTTCACTTGATTACCTCTTCGATGATGCCGCCCCCCAGGACGCGGTCGCCATCGTAACAGACGACGGACTGACCGGGGGTAATCGCCTCCTGGGCTTCCGTGAAGACCAGCTTCAGTTTGCCGCGGGCAAATTCAGCCGTGCACGGCGCTTCGCGCTTGCGATAACGGATCTTCGCCGCTATCTCACTCGGCCAATCCGTAGCGAGGAGATTCAGGTCTCCGGCAATCAGTTCGCGGCTGAGAAGATCATCCTTTTTCCCGACGACAATGCGGTTCTTCGCGACGTCGATGGCTACGACGTATGAAGGTTCAGGCGCGCTGATCCGAAGTCCTCCGCGCTGGCCGATCGTGTAGAAGACGACGCCCCGATGCTCTCCCACGGCCCGGCCTTGCAGATCAACGATGGGACCTGGCTTTATGTCCTGAAGACGTCCGGCCACGAAATCGCCGTAGCTTCCCTCCGTTACGAAACAGATATCCTGGCTCTCCTTCTTCTCGGCCGCGGGGAGTTTCGCCTCTCTCGCCAACTCGCGGACCTCCGCCTTCCTGTAAGGCGCCAGTGGAAAGAGGATCGACCCCAGATCTTCGCGTCCGATGGCGTATAAAAAGTATGTCTGGTCCTTCTGCCTGTCCTTCGCGCGCGTCAGCATGAAGTTATCATCCTCTCCCTCGATGGTCGCGTAGTGCCCCGTCGCCAGGTAATCGAAACCCAGGGCCCGCGCCTTTTCAAGCAGCAGGCCGAACTTGAGGTAGCGGTTGCAGTCCACGCAGGGATTCGGCGTCCTTCCCCGGCGGTATTCGGCTACGAAGCGTCCAATCACCTCTTCCTCCAAGGACGCGGCGAAATCGGAGACGTAGTGGGGAATTCCCAGCACACAGCAGACTCTTTTCGCACCCTCGATGGCATCGGGACCGCAGCAACGCGCGTCACCCTCCGCAGTTGTGACACCGAGGCACATGGTGATCCCCGCCGTCGTCCATCCTTCGCGCTGCAGCAGCAGCGC
>JAQULV010000069.1 GCA_028718405.1 Smithellaceae bacterium | reverse complement strand
GGCGGTCCTCTGGGGCGCGGGCGGAACCTTCTGCGCCGGCGCCGATCTCAAGGCTGTGGCCGAAATGTCGCCGGATATGAACCGCCTCGATACCGATATGTCCAAGCCCGGCCCGATGGGTCCCACCCGGATGACATTGTCCAAGCCTGTCATCGCCGCTGTCTCTGGATACGCCGTCGCGGGAGGGTTGGAGCTTGCCTGCTGGTGCGACCTGCGCGTCGTGGAACGCGACGCCGTCTTCGGTGTTTTCTGCCGCCGCTTCGGCGTTCCCTTGATCGATGGCGGAACGCAGCGTCTTCCCCGTCTCATCGGCATGAGCCATGCCCTGGACATGATCCTCACCGGCCGCCCCGTGGGAGCCCGGGAAGCAAAGGAGATGGGACTGGCCAACAGGATTGTGGAACCGGGTAAGGCCCGCGAGGAAGCCGAGCGACTGGCCGCGCAGATTGCCGTGTTTCCGAAGTCTTGTATGCGTAGCGACCGCGAAGCGGCGCTTTCCGGATTTGACCTGCCCTTCGCCGAGGCCTTGGCCTTGGAATTCAGGTTGGGAACGAAGGTAATCGAAAGCGGAGAGACCTTGGCCGGAGCCCGACGTTTCGAAAAGGGCGAGGGAAAGAGGGGAAAATTCTAAAGAGCCAGGAGAAATCCCTTCAGGTATCGGCCCTCGGGGTGTGAAAGCGCCGTGGGATGGTCCGGGCCGGGCCCTAGGACGCGCAATAGCCGCGCCGTCTTTCCGGCATCCATCGCCGCCCCCAGAACGATCTTTCGAAAGAGTTCCTCATCCACATGGTTCGAGCAGGAGAAGGTGGCAAGCAATCCGCCCTCCTTCAGCCTTCCCATCGCCTGGAGGTTGATGTCCTTGTAGCCCTTCGATGAGCGCGGCAGGTCTTTCTTGGATTTCGAAAAGGCAGGCGGATCAAGGATGATGAGATCGTACTGCTCCTTGCTGCGACGCAGGTACTGAAAGACGTCGTCCCGAACGACGGGAAAGGCATCGCCCGTAAAACCGTTTGCCTCCAGGTTGCGCACCGCCATGGCATTGGCCTGCTCGGAAGCCTCAACCGAAACGACCCGCGCGGCGCCGCCGCGGGCGCAGTAGACCGAAAATCCTCCCGTGTACGAAAAGCAGTTGAGTACCGTCCTGCCCTTGCTGAGCCTTTCCAAAAGATCGCGGTTGTCGCGCTGGTCTAAAAAGAAGCCCGTCTTCTGTCCGGCAATAACATCCACCCTGAACTTAAGGCCGTTCTCCGTGATCTCCAACTCCTTTTCCGGCGCTTCCCCGTGGATCGCGCCTTCCCGATCTTCATAACCCTCCATCTGCCGCGACTTTCCCTCGGACCGCTCGTAGATCGTCCGCGGCCGCGCCGACTCCAGAAGGGCCGTCGCGATACCCTCGCGGTTCAGCTCGGCTCCGGCGGTGGTGAAGGAACAGACAAGCACCTCGCCGTAATGGTCGACGACGAGCCCTGGGATGCCGTCGCCCTCGGCGTTGATCAATCGGTAGGCCGACGTCCGAGGCGGTATCAGTTTTTCCCGCAGGCTTAGAGCGGCCGCTAAGCGTTCCCTCCAGAAGGAGGCGTCGATCTCAGCTGCCGTGTCATAGGTGAGCAGACGAAAGACGATATCCGTCTTCGGGTTGAAAAACCCCAGAGCGAGGGCTTTTCCTTCGCTGTCCGCGGCCAGGACCACCTCGCCGGGGGCCGGGTTTCCTTCGACGGAGGAGACGGCTCCGGAGAATATCCAGGGGTGCCCCTTGACGAGTGATAGTTCCCTGCCCGGCTTCAGCCTGAGCTTTCGGTACGTACCTTTCATAACGGCCCTGAATCTAACGGTTCGTCTCCCAAAAAGCAAGGACCAATGGAGATTCCAGGGTTGATAATAATTCCCCCTTTTGCTACCTTGTCGGGCGGCGGGATCTATCCGCTCTCCACAGGTGGCTGATCAGCAATCGGAAAGGAGTTATCATGTACGCAGTGATCATGGCGGGGGGTAAGGGAACGCGTTTCTGGCCTAGGAGTCGGGAGCGAATGCCCAAACACCTCCTGGACATCATCAGCGAAAAGACGATCCTCCAGGAGACGGTGGAAAGGATTAAGCCCCTGATCCCTGAAGGCAAGATTTTTGTCGTCACCGGCGCCAGCCACGTGGCGGAGCTGAAAAGGCAGCTCCCCGAACTCCCCGGAGAAAACATCATCATCGAACCCGTGGGCAGAAACACGGCGCCCTGCATAGGGCTCGCCGCCCTTCACATCAGACACCGCGATCCTAAGGCCGTAATGGTCGTCCTTCCCTCGGACCATCTGATCATCGACGAGAAACGCTTTCGCGTCATCCTGAAAGCCGCGGCCCGCACGGCCCGGGATGGAGAACATCTCGTCACCGTCGGCATCGAACCGACCGCCCCCGAGACAGGCTACGGCTATTTGGAGATGGGTGCGCAGGCAGCGACGGTCGCCGGTGAGGAGGTTTTCCAAGTTAAAGCCATCCGTGAGAAGCCCAACACGAAGCTCGCCCGCTCCTATATCAAAAAGGGGACCTTTCTCTGGAACAGCGGCATGTTCATCTGGAAGGCGGAGACGATCCTGGCGGCCATAGAAAGGCATCTGCCCGATCTCCATGCGGGACTCGCGAAGATCGAGCGCGCTTTAGGAACGGCGCGCGAACAGGCGGTCGTAAAGAAGGTTTACGGAGAACTGAAAGGTATCTCCATCGACTACGGCGTCATGGAGAAAGCGAAGAACGTCCTGATCCTCAAGGGCGCCTTCGGCTGGTCCGACGTGGGAAGTTGGGATGCGCTCTGGGAGGTGGAAAAGAAAGACGCCTCCGGATTGGTTCACAAAGGTCCTGGACCCTTCATCGACATAGGCGCGAAGAATTCGCTGGTGTCCAGCCGTAAACTCACGGTTCTGGTGGGCGTGGAGGATCTCATCGTCGTGGAGACAAAGGACGCACTGATGATCTGCAAGCGCGGCGCCTCCCAACGCGTAAGGGAAGTGGTCGAAGCCCTGACCGAAAGAAACTTGAATAGGTACCTCTGAGGCGATTACATGGATACGATAAGCAACATCGTCGGTCTGGCCGCAGCCGTGCTCACGACTATTGCCATGGCGCCGCAGGTTGTCAAGATCGCCCGCACCAAGAACACGGCCGGCCTGTCGCTTCAGACCTTCGCGATCCTATCGGCCGGCATCGCGCTGTGGTTCGTTTACGGACTGATGATCTCGTCGCTGCCTCTGATTGCGGGAAATTCCATCGGCCTGCTCCTCACCCTATGTATCGTCTTCATGAAGATCAAATACGGGTGACCAGAAGGGATTGCTTTCTGCCTGGCGCTTATTTCACGTAGATCGGCGGCCCCTTAACTACGAACCCGCCCTTTTCCAGGGCGGAGATGATCGCCTCAGGAGTAGTCTTCTCGTCGTCGAAGGTCACCTTCGTGAGATTCTCGCCAGCGCTTTCGCTCTTTAGTACCCCATCAACTTTTTGGAGGATAGTACCTATCCTCTTTTGGGCGCCTCAAGCTGAACAGCCGGGAATCGCCAGCTGCATCGATCTCTCCGCGGCCCAGAGCGGCTGACCGGCAAAGACCGCAAACAGCGTGGCCGCCAAGATGATTACGAGAGAGTTCTTCCAGATTCTTTTCATGTACTGTCGCACCTCCATGTTTTCTTTTAACACAGGGTGGAGAAAAAATGAAGCCCACTTGAGGACCTTGATTCCTTGACAGGTGTTCTTCGTTTCTCTATAGAAATATCCATGAATACTGCAGATACTAAAGAAACAGAACTGCGCGTCAACGGCCGCTTTATCCTCGCCTCGGCATCGCCGCGCCGCATCGAGCTTCTGAATCTCTTGGGCCTCGCCTTTGACGTCATTCCCAGTGGGGCCGACGAATCATTCCTGCCCGACGAGAAACCGCGGGACCACGTCCGGCGCCTGTCCGTCCGCAAGGCAGAGACTGTGGCCGTCTCCCATCCCGATGCCTGGGTTGTCGGGGCGGATACCATCGTCGTCATCGATACCCGCGTGCTCGGCAAGCCCTCTTCACCGGCGGGGGCCCGGGAGATGCTCCAGACGCTGAGTGGCCGGGAACACACCGTCTACACGGGATTCTCCATCATCAAAAGAAACGAAGAGATCGTAAAGACGGACGTTGTTTCGTCGGCCGTTATGTTCCGGGAGATTTCCGCCGACGAAATGGCTTGGTATCTGAACTCGCCTGAACCATACGACAAGGCCGGGGCCTACGCCGTTCAGGGCATGAGCGCCTTCTTCATCAAGGAGATCCGCGGCTCCTATACGAACGTGATGGGTCTTCCCCTCTGTGAATTCGTCGATGCTCTGAAGGGTTTAAACGCCGTCACCTTCCCCGGAGGTTGAGATGCCTGTCTCGGTAAAAGACAATATCGCCCAAGTCAGAACGAAGATTGCGACGGCAGCGGCACGCGCCGGTCGAAGACCCGGGGATGTTAAGCTCATGGCCGTCACCAAGACGGTGGATGACAAGCGCCTGCGGGAAGCCATGGAGGTTGGCGTGAATCTGATCGGCGAGAATTACGTCCAAGAAGCACAGAGAAAGATCGAGAGGATCGGAAAGACCGTGCCCTGGCACATGATCGGACGCCTGCAAACCAACAAGGCCAAGTACGCCGCGGGTCTCTTCGACATGGTCGAGTCGGTTGATCGCCTGGAGTTGGCCCGGGAGTTGGGCCGCAGGGCCGCTGCCAAGGGACGGGTCATGGAAGTCTTGATCGAAATCAACAGCGGCGAGGAAACCAAAGGCGGTGTAAACCCTGAGGACACACTGACCCTCATTAGAGAAATCGCTGCGATCGACAATATAGCTGTCAGGGGACTCATGACAATGGCCCCCTGGAGTGATGACCCCGAGACGTCAAGGCCCTATTTCCGGGCGCTCCGGGAGCTACGCGACCGGATTGCGGAAGAACAGATCATGGGCGTTAGGATGGATGAGCTCTCCATGGGCATGACCGACGACTACGAAGTTGCCGTCGAAGAAGGGGCGACGATCGTCCGGATCGGCCGCGCCATTTTCGGCGCCAGACCCACTCTGGCTGCAAATAAAGATTGACACACCGGCAAAAAAATCGCAAAAGGGCACAAGATATACTGGCGGAGAATGCCCCCGGAGAGGTGGCTTACGCGCTTGTCGCCTACGGCGTTTCCTGAAGGACGCCCCGTGAGTGCTGGTACCCTCCTGGCTTTTGATGCTGCCGAACATGACACACCGCAATCCTGATCACCACGTACCAATCCGTAACGAGAAAAAATGCAAGGAGGAAACTGACATTGACAACGGAGGCTGTAAAACCAAGATGGGTAGCACTGCTGGGAGGCGTATTAGGTAGCACCTGCTGCGGGCTTCTGCTGTATGCCTGGAGTGTCTTTATCAAACCTCTAAACGACGAGTTCGGTTGGACGCGCGCGGAGATCGCCATGGCCTTCTCCATCTGCGCGTTGGTCTTCGGACTTACGACCTTCATCGCCGGTAAGATGAGCGACAAGTACGGGCCCAGGATTGTCGTGGTCATCGGCTCCATCACGCTGGCGATAGGGTTTGTGTTGTCGGGTTTCATACACTCCAAGGAGCAACTTTATCTGACCTACGGTCTCATCGCCGGTTTCGGCGGCGGGCTCGTGTATCTTCCGCCCATCGCCACGGCGCCCAAGTGGTGGCCCGATAGAAAAGCCCTGGCCACAGGTTTTGCCGTCGTCGGTTTGGGATTAGGTTCTTTCATCATGGCACCGCTCGCCACCAAGATCATCACCGACCCGCTTCTCGGTTGGCGTTACGTCTTTATCTACGTTGGTATCGCCATGGGGGTGATGGGACTGATCTCGGCCTGGTGCCTGTCCGTTCCTCCTGCCGGATGGAAACCCGCGGGCTGGACGCCTCCCGTCTTCGATAAATCGGACCTCACAAAGCTGGGGCGCGATTACACATTTGGTGAGGCGACAAGGACCGGCCAGTTCTGGCTTCTCTATGTCGCTTACTTCTGCGGTTGTTTTGCGGGCCTCATGGTGATCGGTCATATCGCCGGCCACGGTCGCGACGCGGGGCTGACGGCCATGCAGGCGGCAACAGCGGTCAGCACTTTGGCCATCTTCAATGCCGTTACCAGAATCCTTATCGGTGCTATCGCGGACAAGATCGGCACCAAGGTATCGTTCGTGGGAATCTTCGTGCTCCAGGTGATCGCCATGGCCCTGCTCTTCCCGGCAGGATCGTCGGTGCTCTTCTTGGGAATTGTGGCGGCCCTTATCGGCTGGAACTACGGGGCCATGTTCACGCTTTTCCCGGCGTCATGCCTCAACTACTACGGACCCACTTCGCAGGGCGCCAATTACGGGCTCTTGTTCACCGCCTTCGGTCTGGCAGGGTTTGCCGGACCGCTGGTGGGCGGCCTCCTGAAGGACGCCACGGGGACCTATTATGCGCCTTTCCTGTGCGGCGCCGCAGCCTGCGCCATTTCCGTCGTTATCACGGCAATTATCAAACCGCCGCCCAAGTTGTCCTGAGCCGGTGCAAAATAAGAGGCTGCCGGCATTATGCCGGCAGCCTTTCTCTATCAAAAGGAGAAACCGATGAACAGCAAGGCTCTGCACAAACTGAGCTACGGTCTCCACGTGGTCGGTGCCGCCGGCACGAGTAAAATCAACGGCCAGATCGCCAACGCCGTCATGCAGATCACCTCCGATCCTCAGACTGTCGCGATCAGCATCAACAAGGAGAACCTGACGCACGGCCTTATCAAGGAAAGCGGAAAGTTCGCGCTGTCCGTTATCTCCGAGAGCGCCCCGATGACGTTGATCGGGTTGTTTGGTTTCAAGTCCGGTCGGAATGTCGACAAGTTCGGAAGCTGCCATTACCGTCTGGGAATTACGGGCGCGCCGATTCTTCTCGACCATACCGCCGCCTACCTGGAGG
>JAQULV010000068.1 GCA_028718405.1 Smithellaceae bacterium | reverse complement strand
AACCTAAGTTCTGGGAGGCATCGGCGGTATCATCGCCCAGCGTCCAGGTGATTGGATTGATGGCGATGCCGTCCGGCCGTGTCACGGGGTTCGTTATGGCGATGGCGGGGGCCTCGGTGTTCCAGGAAACGATGACGCCCGTGTCCGTGGCGCCTGTGGCGAACTTCAGGTGGGGATTCTGTGCCAGGTACTCCGCGGTGACCGACTGACCGATGACGTATGCGGCGATCATCCGCCGATACACGTCTGGGTGCGCCTTCATGTAATCCGACAGGAGATACTTGAGAACGGCCGAACCCTGCGAGTGCCCGACGAGGATGAAAGGACGGCCGTTGTTGTAGTGCTGGACATAGTATTCGAAGGCTGCTGTAACATCGGCGCCCGGCACTTTCCGGATGTTTTCGTCCTGCTGGTCGAAAGGGAGTGCAAGCTGATACGTAGCGTCCACCTGCCGGTAGTAAGGCGCAAAGATGTTGGCATAGGGCGCGAAGGCCGCGGCCTGCGACTGGAAGGATATCTGAGCGCCGTGTATCATCATAGAATTGTCTACGGCGCAGAAATTGGGGTCGCTCGGGCCGGCCTTCTTATAGGTGGTCGGATAGACGTAGAAGACATCCACATTCTTGTCGGGTGAGGAAGGGAGCGCCAGCCAGTGCTCGGTTTGCGAGTAGTCGGCGGTGTCGGCCGGTTCGACGATGTTGCGGTCTCCGCAGCCCATCATCAGCAGCACGATGAGGCCTGCGAAGAAACAGGCGACCTTACGGATTTGCGCTTTGCGTTTCATGATCCAGCTTTCTTTGCTCGGCTCAGTATCTGCATTCTGTCACTTCATCCATGTCAGTAGACGGGCGCCGTTGCCGGAAGGCTCGCCGAATCTATTCCTTCGCACGGCGCGTTATCCACCGTGACGTTGCCCTGTGCATCAAGCGTTACCGTCCACATCGTGTCGTAATCGGGGCTCGGCCAAGCGGTCGGGAGCAGCGGAAGGTTGTTACCGCCGTATTTCGTCAGGAGCGCGTTTATCAGGGGCTTGATGCGTGTCGACTCCCACGCCAGCAGAATGGTCTTATTGGAGAAAGCGCCGCCGGTGAATAGATAGTCGCTGGCCAGTTGGGGCTCGTTGGGGTCCCTGATGTCGAAGCTCGCTACCAGGTAGTAGGGGAAATTATTCGCGATAGCATAGGGCACGAGCGATAATGAGGGTCTCACGTACGCGACGTTGGCCGCGCCCGTAAAGGCCCATTGCGCGGGGTCGATCGATAAGACCAAGTCGGGACTGATTTTGTTTTGCAGAGCGTCGGGCAGGTCCAATGCCCGCCATTGTCCGGCTGCCACATAGTTGCCGTCTTCGAACTTGTGCGTCGGATCCGGATGCGCCTCGACGTGTCGGATTATGTACATCGTCTGGTTTTTGTTTATGTTCGCTGGAATCACAGCGCCGTCGACCCCTCCGGTCCGGGAGGTACTGAAGTAGGGCTGCAGCGCATATGAGCACGCGCCGGTTACGACCGGCGAGGGAAGCGCCGGATAGGTGGCATCGGGGTGCAGGTTGGCGTAATAGGTAAGCAGGCTGGCGCTTCCGGAAGGCGTGATCGACACGACATAGACGAAGTTCGTACCCATGAAGACCGTCGGGACATCCAGGTTGTATCCGTACTGACTGTTTATGCTTGTCAGCAACGTATTGATTGTCTCCCAGGGCGCAGAAAAGACGTGGAACCCCGGTGTCCCGCTGTTGATGACGCCGGCGATCAGGGCATCGTTGTCGCCGCCCGTGTTGTTGAAATCAAGTCCGATACAGTCGGGGCAGTATGAAGCGGGCACGGCGACTCCGGAGGGCACCGACCCAGGAGCGTACGCTGAGTAGAGGGGGAAGCTGTTGGCGGTATAGGTGGTTCCGGCTGCATCGACGCGCAGGGTGAACTGGTTGAGCAGGGCAAACTGCTCAATGAACCAGATCGCCGTCATGTCGGGATACCGCTGCGACGTCTGCAGATGCGTCATGGGCGAGAGCGTGTAAATGGCCGTCACGTTCTTTCCCCCCAGCACCTGCTGCTTCAGGAACGTGGCCATGAGGAGCGAGCGCTGCAAACCCTGGTCCGTAAGATTTGCCGTATCGTGATTGACGTCGCCTGCCGTGTGATAGGCTACATCCGGACTCGTCACGAAGATCAGGTTAACGTTGTCTTCGCTCAGAGGGGCAGGAGGGGATGCGTCGTTGCACCCTGTGAGCAATGCGATGGTAAATATCAGCAGCAGTGACGCGGGAAGGAATATCCTCTTCATACCTGCGATTGTCACGCGATCATTTTTTCCCAACTGGCGACCTTTCCGCTCTCGTTGTTCCGTTAGTAGGAGTTCACGCAATCGATGACACCCTGCTGGTCGAGATGGCCGATGCCGCACCAGTAGACCGGCCAGGTCGTGTCGGTAATGGGATAAAGCATGGTGCCGCTGGGAGTTGAGTAGTTGTGTCCCGAAAAATAGAATTCCCGGTAAAGCTGTTGCAGTGAATTATAGGTGGAAAGCAGGGGATACAGTTGGGAGAGAGAATCGTTCAGATAACCGCGCATCGGGTACACCGCCGAGAACGTGTAATAGCCGGCAAACTGTTCGGGCATCGTTGCCAGATCATAATTATGGGATGAGTAGTCGGTGGTCTTCGATGTCTGGATGGAGAAGGTGAATATCTTATAAGCGGGGTTGTTGCCGAAATAGGGCGCTATGCCGGGAGTCGTGACCGCCACGTTATCGGAAGAGATGATGCGGTATTCGTCCATGTGGGTATGCGCGACCAGCGTCTGGGTTATAAGGTCGGGATACTTGGCAAGTATCTGCAGGAAGCTCGACAGGTAAGTCTCATCCCACATCATTACCGCGTTGGTGATATGCCCGCCGGCGTCGACGGTTTGCGCCGTCGAATATTTGTCGGCGCCGGGAGGGACGTGCATCAGGAGCCACACCTTCTTTCCTCTGATCCGGGCCGAGGCAAGCGCCGTATCAAGCCAGGCGAGTTCGGCGGTCACCGCACTGGCCGTGGAGCCGTTGAAATACGGGGAGAACTCGAAGGTGTTTAGTTCGATTACCGTGAGGTTTGTGCCGGCGGGTTCCGCGGCGTAGTATCCCCCGCTTGTGAACGAGTCGATAAATGTCTGGTGATCTACCGCGCCGCTTACGAACTGCGTGTAATACAACTCGGCCGTGTCGGCCAGAAAGCCGCTGTCCGGCCCGAGTCCCGTGTAGGAATCGGCATTGCCGATGGCAAAAAGGACGGGAACTTCTCCGGCCGCCTCTCTCACCTGCTGCGTGAAGAAAGCAACCGTCTTGCCGATAAATACCTTCATGGCGGCGACGTCGGCAGCGTCTCGCGGGTTGGTCGTGCCGTTAATCTGCTGATAAAACTGCTTCGGGAGGTAATGTCCCAGGATGTCGCCGGCAAAGATGATGAACGGGCTGTTGCCCCGGTTCTGCTTTATGCTGGCGAGCGCCAGCTTGAACAGGGGATAGTTGGTGTCGTTCCCCCATGTTGAAGGAGCGGTGACGGTCGATGTCTCGAAGACGCTGGCCCATTGGCCGGCGTCGGCCGCGTTAAGCGCCGTGAAGAGAGACGGGTCGTAAAAAGGATTGAAATGGACATCGGCGAACACGACAACCGTCTTGGGTGAACCGTCCCATCTGTCGCTGCAGCCGGCCAGGAGCAAGGGGATGAGCAGGACGAGACTCGCAACTAGAAACTTGATGCCCTTGGTCATTATCTTCGGTTCCCCTTTCAGGAAGGTAGGCGGAGTTCCTCTCCACTCCGGAAATGGTTCGGTTGTTCAGCGGCTGCTCATGGATACTCTAATCCAATAACTGGGAAAAGAAAAGGGCACGTGAAGAGAATTCCGATTGTGCAGCTTTGGGTAGTTGCGTTTCAAGATTTGGCGTCCCCGCTATTCATGGTATAATTATGCATAAAGCCGAAGGGGAATTGCGCAAATGGAGATTAAAGAATTCGCTGATTTTAAGGCCATCTTCAATGCGATTTCCGACCAACTTGTCATTGTCGACAAGGATTTCAAAATTGTGAGAATGAACCGTATTCTTAGAAATATTTTGGGATTGAAGCAAAATGAATTATTGGGCAAATATTGCTACGAAATTATTCATGGTAGAAAAGATCCCTTGCCCAATTGTCCGCACCGGCAAGCTATGGAATGCGTTAGGTCAGTGACGGGGGATTTTTGGGAGCCGTACCAGAAAAGATTCTTGCGTATCTCTGCTTCGCCCATATTTAGTGAAAAAAAAGAATTAATTGGCACCATCCACATTATTAAGGATTTGACTAAAGAAAAACGGACAGAAGAGAAAATATTAAAGGCTAATAGGCTGTATGATGTTTTAAGTAAAATAAATGCAACCACCGTCCGGGTCCGCAATCAATAAGAACTCTTTCAGCAGGCATGTAGAATTGCGGTGGAAATTGGGATGTTTCGTATGGCATGGGTCGGACTGGTTGATCTTGATACTTCGTTCGTTAAACCTGTTGCTCATTATGGCCATGAGGAAGGATATCTGGATTCGATAAAGATTTCCCTCAACCCTGAATTGCCCGAAGGGAGAGGACCCACAGGAAGAGCCCTACGCGAAAGAAGATATCTTATTAATAACGATACCATGAATAATCCGGATATGCTTCCTTGGAGGGATGAGGCAATTAAACAGGGTTATTTATCTTCTGCTGCCTTCCCGTTGCTGTCGGACAAAGATGTATTTGGGGTTTTTACTTTATATGCAAGTGAAGCGAACTATTTCAATAAAGAGGAAATAGAGTTGCTTTCATCCCTATCGGATGACATTGCGTTTGCCGTGTTAGCTTCGGAGAATGAAAAAAGGGGGACCGAAAAGATTCAAAAGGCCCTGAACGCAACCATTCATGCATTGGCGGTGACGGTTGAAGAGAGAGATCCCTACACTGCGGGCCATCAGCGGCGCGTTGCGTGTTTAGCAAGGGCTATCGCGACAGAGATGGGTCTTATAACTGATCGAATAGATGGCCTCGTAATGGCGAGTTCAATCCATGACATCGGCAAAATATCCGTTCCCACGGAGATATTGTCGAAACCCGCTAAATTATCTGAAATCGAGTTCAGTTTGATTAGGACACATGTCCAATCCGGGTATGATATCCTGAAAGATATCGAGTTTCCTTGGCCAATAGCGAGAATGGTCGTCGAACATCACGAAAGAGTCGATGGTTCTGGATATCCTCATGGTCTAACGGGGAAGGACATTCTTCAGGAATCAAAGATTTTAGTCGTAGCTGACGTCATCGAAGCCATAGCTTCCCATCGTCCCTATCGACCAGCTTTTGGTATGGATAAAGCAATCAGGGAAATTGAAGAGGGAAAAGGGAAGCATTATGATGCGGCTGTTGTTGATGCCTGTTTGAAACTTTTCAGGGAAAAAGATTTTTGCCTCGAAGGGACATGATTTCAGACGGCAATCCTCGCCGTAATACCGGGCTGAGATTTGAGGACTCGGCTCATAGCGAGGAGAGAAACAGCAGGACAGATGAGTGTAAGTGATCGGATAGGTGTCTCGAATTTTGGAGGTAATCTTATTGGCGTCCCCACGGGGAGTCGAACCCCGGTTACTGGCGTGAAAGGCCGGTGTCCTAGGCCACTAGACGATGGGGACGCACCAAGAAGAGGCGTCATATATACCGGTTAGGGCGGATATGTCAAGGTCCAAATAGCTATAAGGTCTAGATTCCCGCATACGCGGGAATGACATCCCCTGAGTTATTCGAAGACGACGGGTTCGCGCAGCAGCGCGGCTCGCGCGTGGAACGCTTGTTCGGCGATTTCCGGATGGGTGTCCTTCAGAGACATGAGCTGCCGGAGGTTGTCGGCCGTTCTTAATATCAGCATGGCCATATCGCCGTCGGCCATTCCCAAGCTTTTCACCATTTCGTCCCAGTCGGCACCCCTGGCCCAGTTGTAAATAACGACGCTCGTCCACATGTAGATCGGGTTCACGGGGAATCCCGCCGCCTGCATCCTCCGCATCAGGCCCCGCAGCGCCTTGGCGATATTTCCCCCCGCCTCGATAAGTTTCCGAGGAACGCGCTTGCGATCGATCTTGATCTCCAGATCGCCGTCGTAGACAAAGGGCGCGATCGTCGCGGCTAAAAGTTGCTCGTCGTCCAACGGCAGGACCTGCTGTTTCAGACATTCAGCGATAAGGAGCGGCTGATCCAGCCTGAGCTTGGATGCCCAGAGGCCGTTTTCCGTGGGTCTGTCGTACTCATCTACGAATCCCTCTTCGCGCAGAAAATTCAGATGCCGCTGGAAGTCCTCCCAGAGCTTGATTTCGCTGCCTGACTGGCCGCTTTCCTTCAGTTGGTAGGCGGCGAGCGACCGCGAGAAGATCCCCTTGATATCATCGGGCGTCTGGGAGAGCAGCAGGTTTAAGACCATGGAGAAGTCGTTTCTGATCCGGCTTTCTACTCCCTCGGGTTTGCTGAATAGGAGCCGCTTCACGTGGACCAGGTCCATGAATCGGCCGGGGATGGCCAGCATGAAGCCGATCTTGTCCTGGCCGCGCCGGCCGGCCCGTCCCGTCATCTGGTGGAACTCGATGCCGGACAGGGGCAGGAAATCGTGGCCGTTGTAAAGATCGGAGTTGAACATGACAATCGTTCGGGCGGGATAGTTGACGCCGGCGGCGACCGTGGACGTGGCGAAGATTGCCTTCAAGTGGCCCTTCTTCATCATCGCCTCTACCAGGAACTTCCAGGCGGGAAGCTGTCCCGCGTGGTGGGCGGCGACGCGCGCCTTCTCGAGATGGTAGAGCTGCTTATGATTCTTGAGATAGGGGAAGCGCTCCAGTTGCTCATCCAAGGAGTAATGGAAGTCGTCGTTCTCGATACGCTCCTCCTCGCAGCGGCAGGTCTTGATAGCGCCGTCGCACTCGGAACGCGACTTGAGAAAGAAGATCGCGGGCAACAGATTGAAGTGTTCCAGCACCCGGATGATCTCGCCGAAGTGAGGCGGTCTTCCGCCGCGGTTGTAGGT
>JAQULV010000067.1 GCA_028718405.1 Smithellaceae bacterium | reverse complement strand
CCCTGGCAGTTGATCGGGACCTACGTAGCACAAAGCGTTGGGGAGAACATCAACATGTATGCACAGATGGGTTTTCCCGCGGAGCAGGTTGCGATCTTGAAGGACAACGCCCGGCAGATCATCTTTTTTCTGACGAATGTCTTTCCGGCGTTGGTGCTGGTAAGTATCAGCTCCGTAGTGCTGATCAATCTTCTCGCCGCGCGGGGTCTCTTGGCAAAACAGGGAATCAGCTTTCCGGCCTTCGGCGAACTGGCACTCTGGAAGTCTCCCGATCATCTGGTCTGGCTTTTTATCGCGGCCGGCATGGCGACGCTCGTTCCCCTGACGGCGGTCAGATACGTGGGGATAAATCTCCTGGTTATCTGTATGTTCGTCTATTTACTGCAGGGGCTTGCCATAATAGGATTCTTCTTTCGCGTAAAGCAGGTTCCTGTCTACCTGCGGGGATTGTTCTACCTATTGATATTCCTCCAACAGTACCTTATGATCCTGGTCGTGGCCCTGGGACTTTTCGACCTCTGGATCGACTTCAGAAGATTCCTCACCCCTGCGCAGTCCGGGCCGCCTGGTAACGATAATTAGTTTGTGGCTTGATCATTTTTGGGAGGACTCATGAAAGTTATTCTTATAGAAAACGTAAAGGCCTTGGGCAAGACTGGAGATATAGTCAACGTCTCCGATGGCTACGCGAGAAACTTTCTTTTTCCGCGGGATCTCGCGACCGAGGCAACCGAGAAGAACGTAGCGATTCTGAAACAGAGCAAAGACGTCGTTTCGCAAAAGGATTCCCGCAACCGCAAGAAGGCGGAGGAGACGGCTGAGCAATTAGCCGCCGTCAGTTGTGTGATCACCCGCCGCGTCGGCGATCAGGACAAGCTCTTTGGTTCCGTCGGCGTGAAGGATATCGAGAAAGCCCTCGCGGAGAAAGGATTCACAATCGACCGCAAGAATATCATCTTGGGAGAACCGATCAAGACGCTGGGCACTTTTCCCGTCAAGATCAAACTGAGCTCGGGCGTATCGGCAGAGGTAAAGGTTATCGTCACCGGGGAGCAATGATGAAAGATATCGACACCTCGCTGCACAGGGTACCACCCCAGAACCTGGAGGCGGAACAGTCCGTCCTGGGCGCCATCCTGTTGGATAACCAAGCCATCAGCAGTGTTATCGAGATCCTGGATGGACGCGATTTCTATTCAGAGGCGCACCGGAAGATATTTACCGCTGTCACGGAATTATACGACCGCAATGAACCTTGCGACTTCATTACCTTAAACAATATTCTGAAGGACAAAAAGCATCTCGATAACGTAGGCGGCGCGACCTACCTGGCGTCACTCGTGGACAATGTACCCTCGGCAGCCAACGTTGGTTACTACGTAAAGATCATCAAGGAGAAAGCAGTCCTGCGCCGACTCATCGGCACCGCCACCGAGATATTATCCAAGAGCTACGAAACGGGCTCCGACGTGGACAACGTTCTGGACGAGGCGGAACAGGCCATCTTCGAGATTTCCGAGAACAAGAGTCGGCAAAGCTTTTCCTCCCTGAAGGACGTCATCAAATCGAGCTTCAAGACGATCGAGGATCTCTGCACCCGCACGGAGTTGATCACTGGAGTCCCCACGGGTTTCGAAAAGATCGACGAGCTCACGTCAGGCCTGCAACGGTCTGATCTCATCATTATTGCCGGACGCCCGAGCATGGGAAAGACCGCCTTCGCGATCAATATCGCCCAGCACGCTGCTATTGAGACCAATACGCCGGTGGCGATCTTCTCTCTGGAAATGGCCAAGGAACAACTCGCCTTCCGCATGTTGTCGTCGCTCGCCAAGGTTGACTCGCAGCGGATCAGAAAGGGTCTTCTAGGTGACACGGACTGGCCGAAACTGGTTAACGCCGCCGGCAAACTGTCTGAGGCACCCATCTTTATCGACGATACACCGGCCATCACCGCCCTGGAGATGAAGGCCAAGGCACGTCGTCTCAAGTCGGAAAAAGGGCTGGGATTGATTGTTCTGGACTATCTGCAGCTGATGCGTAGCGGCGGTCCCAAGGATTCTCGCGAGCAGGAGATATCGGAGATCAGCCGCTCACTCAAGGCCCTAGCCAAAGAATTAAGCGTGCCGGTCATCGCCCTTTCCCAGCTGAACCGTAAGGTGGAAGACCGGACCAACAGAAGGCCCCAAATGGCCGACCTCAGGGAATCGGGAGCCATTGAACAGGACGCTGATGTGATCGCCTTCATCTATCGTGATGAAGTCTACAATAAATCGGAAGACAACCTTGAAAGGGGTATGGCTGAGATTATCATCGGCAAACAGCGAAATGGTCCCACGGGTACCGTTAAACTGGTCTTCCTTGAGCAGTATACTTCCTTTGAAAATCTTGCCGTCGACAGGTGAAAAGTCTTCAGGCTTCCAGGAGCTTCGGCTCTTCGCCAAGATAGGGCAGTGCCAGCCTCAGTTTCTTAAGAGCCTGCTTTTCGATCTGGCGGGCGCGCTCCCTGGTAATGTTGTATCTGTCTCCTATCTCCTGAAGCGTCTCGGGATCTTCCGACATTACCCGATGCTGGATGATGTAGCGTTCTTTCTCGCTTAGGATCGTAAGAGCGTCGGCGATATGGTCTTTGACCAGAGCCGTCTCCTGCTTCTTGATCAGGATCTCCTCCTGATCGTCACCGCCATATGTCAAGTAGTCGGCATGCGTAAGATCCCCATCCGCGCTGACAACGGCATCCAAAGATAAATCGCGGCCGCTCATGCGCAGATCCATCTCCTGCAAGTCAACGGCCTTTACTCCCAGTGATTCCGCGATCTCACTGAATTCCGGGTGGCGTTCGGACATCGTTTCCAACTGTCTTCTCGCCTGGCCCATCTTGAAAAAGAGACGCCGCTGAGCCTGGGTCGTTCCAATCTTGACGATACTCCACGATTTGATGATATAATTTTGCATGTAGGCCCGAATCCACCAGACGGCATAGGAGATGAGCCGGTATCCCCGGTAAGGGTCGAATTTCTTGACCGCATGCATGAGGCCGATGTTGCCTTCCTGGATGAGGTCAGCGAGACGGACGCCGTAGTTGCGGTATTCGTGAGCCACCTTGACGACAAAACGGAGATTCGAGACAACAAGTTTCTCCGCTGCCTCCATGTCGTTATACTTCTTCAGCCTGACGGCAAGGCTGAACTCCTCTTCCGCAGAGAGCAACGGAAACTTGTTTATTTCCGCGATATAGACGTCAAGGGTCCCGGTCAAGGCCGGTACGTTCACTTAGCAACCCTCCTTGGGGAAATTACGATCGGTTTACTATGCAGGCGGCCGGACTACCCAATCAATGCCCAACACTTGACATCACTGCATACACTAACTAATTTACTTGTAAATTTACAATCTGTCGAGGGAAAATGAACTCACTGAATAAGGTCATCTGGGAATTCACATGCCGCATCGCCGAAGAGGTGAGAGCGAAGGCCGTATTGGTTTACGCCGACGTTGCCGGCGACCTTCCGCTTGATGAAGCTGAGAAAACCTGCTTCGACGTCATCACGGTGACTAAAGGCTCCGAGGGGTTTGCAACGGGGGAGATTGCCAAAGGAAAGAGTCTCGTCGTACCCAACGTCAATCTCACCAGGGTCGGGCAGATCAAAATTGCCATCACCAAGGGGATTGCTTTGGGTCTATTCGATAAGGGTGACCGGTTAGTGTGTCTCACCGGCATTCCCAAGTTCGGCTACGTAGACAGCATCTTCATCATTGACGTGGGACGAGAGTTCGAAATCCTCACCTCGGAAAATATCACCGACATCACCAAGGCCGTCTATCCTGAGGTCTTCGGCGCCGTTTTGAACATCGCTCTTGAATTGGCGGCCCAGGGCAGAGAGGGAAGAAAGGTCGGCACGATTTTTATCTTAGGTGATCATGAAAGGGTCCTGCAACTATCGCGACAGATGATCATCAACCCTTTTCTCGGTTACGACGAGGAAGAGCGTAATATCTTGAACCCGGAACTGCTTGAGACGATCAAAGAATTCTCCGCTCTGGACGGCGCGTTCATCATCAAGGACAACGGGGCGATCATCACGGCCGGTCGGCATCTTAATGCAGCCTTGGAAAGCAGGGACTTTCCCCAAGGGTTGGGAAGCCGCCATATCGCCGCGGCCGGAATCACCAGCATCACCGAGGCGGTTGCCATCGTGATCTCGGAGTCGTCCGGGAACATAAGTATCTTCAAAAGTGGAAAGATCTTCGTGACCATAGAGAAACCCATCGAATAAGGAGCATTAGTTAATGAGATTTGACAAGTTCACGCTGAAGGTTCAGGAATCGCTGCAGGAGGCGCAGAATCTCGCCACGAAATACGGTCATCAGGCGGTGGATGCCGAACATCTGCTGTTGGCATTGCTGGCACAGGAAGAAGGCATTGTCCCGGCCATTTTGAAGAAGTTGGGCGCCAACCCGACCGAAATGGAAAAGGCCCTGAGAGAGTCACTGGAAAAGCTCCCCAAGGTCCAGGGTGCCGGACAGCTCTACATTACCCCACGACTCAACCAGATATTAGACGCAGCCACCGCCGAAGCGGCCCGTTTGGCGGACGAATACGTCAGTGCCGAACACATCCTTGTCTCCATGGCAGCGGAAAAAGATGGACAGGTCACCAGGATCCTCCGTGGCGCGGGAGTTACGAAGGATGCGATCTTCAAGGTTCTGGTCGATATCAGAGGGAACCAGAGGATCACCGATCCCAATCCTGAAGGCAAATATGAGGCCCTGAAACGTTATGCCCGTGACTTCAACGAAGCGGCACGTAAAGGTCTGTTCGACCCGGTCATCGGGCGTGATCAGGAGATCAGGAGGATCATGCAGGTTCTCTCCCGCAGAACCAAGAACAACCCGGTTCTCATCGGGGAACCGGGGGTCGGAAAGACCGCGATCGTCGAAGGCTTGGCGCAGCGGATTGTCAATGGGGATGTCCCGGAGAACCTAAAAGACAAGAGGGTCATCGGTCTGGATATCGGCGCCCTAGTGGCCGGAGCCAAATACCGCGGCGAATTCGAGGAACGCCTGAAGGCGGTCTTGAAGGAAGTCACTTCGGCCCAGGGAGAAATTATCCTTTTCATCGATGAAATTCACACCGTTGTCGGCGCCGGCGCCGCCGAAGGGTCGGTGGACGCCTCCAACATGTTGAAACCGGCCTTGGCAAGAGGCGAACTGCGTTGCGTGGGGGCAACGACGCTCAATGAATACCGCAAGTACATCGAAAAGGACCCGGCGTTGGAGAGGCGTTTCCAGCCCATCTTCGTGAGCGAGCCTACCGTCGAAGATACCATTGCCATCCTCCGGGGACTTAAAGAGCGCTACGAGATACATCACGGTGTCCGGATCAAGGATAATGCGATCATCGCTGCGGCCACTCTTTCGAACCGTTACATCACTGATCGGTTTCTCCCTGATAAGGCCGTTGACCTGATCGACGAGTCTGCCTCCCGTTTGCGGATCGAACTGGACAGCCTCCCCACGGAGATCGACACCCTGGAGCGGCGCTCCATCCAGCTGGAGATCGAAAGGCAGTCACTGAAGAACGAAACGGACAAAACGGCAACCGAAAGACGAGAGAAGATTGATCGGGAGCTGGCGGACATCAGGGAAGCCATGGACAAGATGAAGCTGCACTGGGGAAACGAGCGGGAAACGATCAAAAAGATACAGGAGATCAAGAGCACCGTCGAAACGCTGAAAAACGAAGAGTTGAGCGCCCAGCGCGAAGGTAATCTCGCCAGGGCGGCGGAGATCCGCTATGGTAAACTCGTGGAGCTGAACCGGCAATTGGAGGAGCAGCAGTACAAGCTGGAAGAAATCCAGGCGACCCAGAAGATGCTGAAGGAAGAGGTCGACGCCGAAGATGTCGCCGAAGTCGTCGCGAACTGGACCGGCATACCGCTGTCCCGGATGATGGAAAGCGATGTTCAGAAGCTCATCCACATGGAGGAGCGACTGAAGCGTCGGATCATCGGCCAGGATGAAGGTATCGCCGCCGTCTCCAGCGCCCTGCGCAGGGCGCGTTCAGGCCTGCAGGATCCGAACCGTCCCATTGGTTCCTTTATCTTTCTGGGCCCCACCGGCGTCGGAAAGACGGAATTGGCGAGGGCCCTGGCCGAATTCATGTTCGATAACGAACAGGCGATGGTGAGGGTCGATATGTCCGAATACATGGAGAAGCATTCCGTGGCGCGGCTTATCGGCGCCCCCCCGGGATACGTGGGATACGATGAGGGCGGCTTCCTGACCGAGGCAGTGCGACGCAGGCCTTACTCAGTTCTCCTGTTCGATGAGATAGAGAAGGCCCATCCCGACGTTTTCAACATCCTGCTCCAGATCCTTGATGACGGAAGGCTCACCGACGGTCACGGTCGAACGGTTGATTTCAAGAATACCATTGTCATCATGACCTCCAATATCGGCGGCCACCTGCTGCAAGATGCGACCCTGGACGAGGAAGAAAAGAACACCCACGCGATGGAGGCATTGAGGGCTACATTTAAACCTGAGTTCCTCAATAGGATCGACGACATTATCACGTTCCGCGCTCTGACGATGGAGGACATCGATCAGATCATCGACATTCAACTGGAACTCATCGGCAAGAGAATTGCCGAACGTAAGCTTTCCATGGATTTGACAGAAAAAGCTAAAAAATATATAGCGGAGATGGGCTACAGTCCAATCTACGGGGCTCGACCTTTAAAGAGGGCACTGCAGAAATTGCTCCTAGACAGTCTATCCCTGAAGATCCTGGATGGAACCTTCGCGGAAGGTGATCACATCCTGGTCGACGTAGGTCCGCAAGGAGAGATGTCTTTTAAGAAAAGCAAGCCAACCAAGAAGGAGAATAGAAATGAATAGTTTAAAGACGGCCCTGCTGCTGGGCTTATTGACGGGCCTGTTTATGTTGATCGGAGGGTTGATCGGCGGGCGGGGCGGTGTGTATATCGCCTTCTTTTTTGCCCTGATTATGAACTTCGGAAGTTATTGGTTCTCGGACAAGATCGTGCTTCGCATGTACAGAGCTCAGCAAGTCTCGGAAGAACAGGCGCC
>JAQULV010000066.1 GCA_028718405.1 Smithellaceae bacterium | reverse complement strand
CGTCTCGGAGCTTGGCCGCCAGGGAGTGGAATTTCTCCCCGAGACAAAGACGCGCGCGATTAAAAAGACGCGCGCCGGCCTCGCAGTGGTAACGAGTGCGGGGGAGCTTCAGACAGAGCTCGTAATACTGGCCGTGGGTGTCAGGCCCAACACGGAGATGGCCGCGCGGGCGGGGCTCAAATTGGGAGATTCCGGTGCCCTCAAGGTGGACCCCCATCAGCGGACGCCGGTGGAAGGGATATATGCCGTCGGAGACGGCGCCGAGGTTTACCATCGGATCAGCAGACGCTGGGTTCATACCCCTTTAGGTGATATTGCCAACAAACAGGGAAGGATCGCCGGCCGGAATATCGGCGGCGACAACGCATCCTTCCCGGGGATTGTAGGTGCCCAGTCGTTCCGCGTTTTCGGCCTCGAGGCGGCCGCGACCGGCCTGGATGAGGAAGGCGCGGCGGCTTCCGGCTACGATCCCGTCGGCAACGTCATCTGGGCGGAACCTTTGGCCAGGGCGATGCCGGAGCAGAAAAAGATCGGCTTGAAGATGGTGGCTGACCGCGCCACCGGTCGGCTGCTGGGGGCTCAGGCCATAGGTAACACCGGCGTCGTCAGCCGGATCAACACGCTGTCGGCCTGTCTGTGGGCGGAAATGGAACTTGATCAGATCGGGTACATGGATCTCGCCTATGCCCCGGTCTTCAGCGGCGCTTGGGATGTCATCCACACGGCCGCGCAAACATTAAACCGGATGCTGTAAGGAAACGGTTGATGGAAAACATCTGGTGGTGGGCATTCTTCCTTCTCTTTGTCCTGGCTATGCTGGCGCTGGACCTCGGCGTCTTCAATCGCAAGGTCCACGTGATCAAGGTCAAGGAGGCACTGGGATGGACGGCCTTCTGGGTGGGACTGGCGATGCTCTTTTGCCTGGGGGTCTATCTTTTCCTCGGTCAGGAAAAGGCCCTGTCCTTTCTGGCCGGATACCTCATTGAGGAATCCCTCAGCGTCGACAACCTCTTTGTATTTCTCCTCATCTTTAACTATTTCGGCGTTCCCGCCCGGTACGAACACAAGGCGCTCTTCTGGGGAATCATCGGCGCTTTGATCATGCGCGCGATCTTCATCGCCACGGGGGTTGCCCTCATCGAAAAATTCCATTGGATCATCTACGTCTTCGGGGCGTTTCTGATCTTCACGGCGGGAAAACTGGCCTTAAGCGGCGAAAGCGAGGTCCATCCCGACAAGAACGTGGCCCTGAAGCTCCTGAAGCGCTTGATGCCCGTGTCGCATGATTTCGAGGGCGGCCGCTTCTTTGTCGTCAAGAACGCCGTGCGCTACGCGACGCCTCTGTTTGCCGTGGTGCTGGTGCTGGAAACAACAGACGTGATCTTCGCCGTTGACTCCATCCCCGCGGTTTTGGCCATCACCTCGGATCCTTTTATCGTCTACACCTCCAACGTCTTCGCCATCCTGGGCCTGCGCTCCATCTTCTTCGCCCTGTCGGGCATGATGAGGCTCTTCCATTACCTCCGCTATGGATTGGTCGCGGTCTTGGGATTCGTGGGACTCAAGATGCTTGTAAGCGATTTTTACAAGATCCCCGTGGGCCTGTCTCTTGCGGTGATAGCCCTGTTTTTGGCCGCCTCCGTAGCGGCGTCACTACTCTTCCCGCACAAGGTGGAAATAGACATCGAACCGCGCGAGATCCCCGCGGGTCGGAAAGGAAAAGGCAAGCCGTGAAACCCGACCGTCCTACACAGACGCAGTTGAAGCTTTGGGAAAAATTGCACATGGGGAAGTTCCGAAAGAAGGAGGGCCTCTGCCTCGCCGAGGGAGAGAAGATCATCCGCGAGCTCAAGGGAAGTCCCTGGAAGATAAAAACACTGCTCTTCTGGAGGGATGACTACGAAACGGACAAGGGGATTCGACTTGATCTGCCCGCCGACACCGAGATCTATCGCCTCACGGAGCGCGAAGGGAAGCGCCTCACGCAAGACGATAATCCCGAAGGGATCATGGCCGTCGTCGCCCCACCCAAAGAGATAGATATGAACGCGGCGTCGCTGGCAAAGACGGCGCGCCTCTTACTCTTGCACCGGATCAATAACCCCAATAATCTGGGGGCCGTCCTCCGCAGTGCCCATTGGTTCGGCTTTTCCACCGTCTGCCTGAGTGGCGATTCCGCCGACTATACGAATCCCAAGGTGGTACGGGCCTCCATGGGCAGTCTCTTTCATCTGCAGTTGAGGAGCGAATGCGATTTTTCTGCGCTCCTGCCCCGCCTGAAAGAGACGCATCATATCGTCGGGAGTACCCCGCGGGGAGGGAACCTGCCGCAAAGGTGCCCGGAAAGAACGGCCCTTCTCATCGGCAGTGAAAGCCACGGCCTGCCGAAAAATCTTCTGGAGATGGCAGATGAATTGTGGACCATTCCGGGTGGATCGAACGCGGAGTCGCTGAGCCTTCCCCAGGCAGCGGCGATCCTCATGTACGCCTGCGCGACATCGCCGCGGGAGGGATCATGACGGGCTATCTCCAGGTAATGACCACCACTCCCAGCCGCGAGGTGGCCGAGGCAATTGCGCAAGCACTGACGGAAAAGAAACTGGCCGGTTGTGTGCAGATCGTCGGCCCGATCAAGAGTGTCTACCGCTGGGAAGGAAGGATCGAAGAGTCATCCGAGTGGCTCTGCCTCGTCAAAACGAACAGGGATCTCTATTCCGCCTGCGAGGAAGCAATCAAAGCCATCCACCCTTACGAGGTCCCGGAGATTATCGCCTTACCCGTTACCGCCGGCAGCCGTGACTACCTAAGCTGGCTCGCGGGAGAACTTGCTCCCCCGGCCCTCCAGACATAAGGGCCGCCGTGGAAACCGTCAGACATCTGTAAATGCGAATATCGCGCTCTGGACGATCCTTGTCACCCGGCATACCTGTGCCGCCGTCATGTATGCGCCACGGAGTCGGTGAGACTGCTTTCTGAATTCTCTTGCATGTTCTTCTGACCAGAAGAAGACACTCTCCCGTCAGAATGCATCTATGATGCTGTCCTCCTCCAGTTCGAGAAGATTGACATCCGGGTTGAAGATAATCGGTGTACAGTCTTCTTCCCCGACATGGTAGTTGAGATCGCTGTCGATCTCTATCTCCATCGGACGCGAACAATGGGCGCATTCCGTCTGGATCGTCACCGATACGAATTCGCCTCTGAGTCGCCCTTGCACGAAGGGCGTCGCAAACGCGTCCACCGCTCAAGCGGCGTAGAGTCGCTCGCCCGCATGAAAGGTTACCCGGTGCGGCGTCTTCTCGACCGTCACGGGATATGCCCATGCGACCTCTCCTTGGTTGTTTCTGAAAAGAAAGGTCAGGTGCTCTTCGAGGTCGTCCAGAATGGCGATGACTCTGGGGACGGGAAGGTGCAGGGCTAAGGCGATAGCGTCTGGTGCCAAAGGTCTTCCTAAACGCGGCAGTTCCCGGACGACAAAATGATGGACCTCTCGATGTTCGGCAGACATGAAGGCCAGATGGGCGGCGAACTTCTCCTTCGCCTTGGCAATCTGCTTCTCCCAGAGGAACGGCGGCACGCTAAGCATGTACCGCCATAATCCGAGCATCAGTTTATTCTTCATCGTTTTTTCTCCTCGTTTGCCTTCGGCATCTCTGCATCAAGGTCGGGCATACGGGAAAGACTCCGGATCTGTTCGATCTCTGCGCCGGGAATACCCAGCCCTTCGAGAAATTCCTGATGCAAAAGCGGGGAAAGCTTTTCAAATTCACGGTGCCACTTCGCCATTCCTTCCCCGTCGAGGCCGGCGGCCCGCAACAGGGTGATCCAACCCTCTTTATCCATGAAGGGAATTCGTTTGCGTAGGGAACGATCACCCAGCATACTGATGATCACCCGTTGCTGTTCCCGCAGGACGCCGATCTCATTACCCAGTGCAAGCAGACGCTTTTCCAGAATGTCGCGCACGCTATTCTGCGGGGATTTGATGATCTCCCGGATGGAGGCCATCGAGAGCCCCACCTGTCGGTACGTCATGATCATCTGTAGACGCCTGCCATCCTCCGCGGTATACCTCCTATAGTTCGCCCGGCTCCGCCCCGCTGGTTTCAATAGACTGATAGAGTCATAATAAAGCAGGGTGCTACGGGAAAGGCCGAATTGCTTGGCTAGCTGTCCAATCGTCACGGTTGTCGATGTCATACCTCGGTCCTGTCTATTTCCTCCGGATCAAACGTCTTGCGGTTTCCCATTCTGAACTATGAAGTAGTAATCGGGTCAAGTACTTTTCCGGCAAACGTCATCTCGAAGTCCTGGTTATCAGGATAAGGTGCCATGGCAAGACATCAGCTCATGGGTAACTGGCGGGGGAGAGACGGGGTTTCTCTGGTCGGTGCCGACCCGGTATGGGACGGAAGGGAAGAAAATCTTTTTCCTGCCATAGGCAGGCGGATAATCATCCGAGGCAGACGTCGGAGAAGCGCATGACGTTGTCGTCCTCGCCCATGGCGATCAATTTGTCCCCCTTCTCGATGACGTAGTTCGCCAGGGGATTGAAGATCATCTTGCCGGACTCTTTCTTGACGGCCACGATGATGAGACCGAATTTTTGTCTGATCTCTGAATCCTCCAACGACTGACCTATCATGGAGGAACCGTCGCACACGGAGAGCTCTTCCATCCGTAACTCCAGGCTCTGTCTTCGTGTGGTGATCTCGATGAAATCCAGCATCGCCGGGCGGAGAATCGCCATGGCCATCCTCATCCCGCCCAATGTGTAAGGGGACATGACACGGTCGGCCCCGGCGCGCAGCAGCCGGTGTTCCGACTCTTCTTCCTCCGAACGGGATAGGATGTAGATCTTGTTGTTCAACTCCTTGGCCGTCAGGATCACGTAAAGGTTCTCCGCGTCGGTAGGCAGGACGCAGATGATGCCGCGCGCCCTCTTGATGCCCGCGGCAATCAGCGTCTTATCCTGGGTGGCATCACCCTTGATATAGACAAAGCCCGCCTCTTCGCATTTCTGCAGCACGTCGGGATTATCGTCGATGACAACGAAGTCAACCTTGTCGGCATGGAGTTCCTTGCAGATCAGAAAGCCGATGCGGCCGCAGCCGCAGACGACGTAGTGGTTGTTCATCTTTTCTATCTTCTTTTCCAATCTTCCCCTCCCCATGATGACGCGGATGCGGCCCTCGATCATCGCCTCGGCGAAGAGTCCCAATGTATAGAACAGCACCCCGACGCCGAAGATGATCAGGACGATAACGAATAATCTGGTTTCCCAATGCGACGGATAGAAATCGCCGTAACCAACGGTGGAGATGGTAATGACACTTGTATAGAGGGAATCAACCCAAGCCCAGCCTTCCAGAAAATGAAAGCCCACGGTACCGACGGCGATTACGGAAAGCAGGCTGATCAGGGCAACCCTCAGTTTTTTGGCTGGTGGCAAAGAGATTCTCCTCGGAGAGTCTGGAATACGGCAAGTTCACTCGTTAAAAAAATATACCGCCCGCCGGCAAATAGCAAGAGGGAAGTTCCGCGCCCCGCCTGATGTTAAGGAAAAATGTGCTTGTCAAACGGGCGATTCGTTGCTAAAAAATAGCTGCATCTAAACGAGGTCGGCTTCTATCGCCGCCTCATATTCCAAAACCGGCAAACAAGTAAGACCGCTTCGGCGCCGGCTCCCGTTTTGAATCCGGTGCGCCGCGCCGAGACTTTATTGTTCTAATCAAAGGCCGTTCTACAGAGAGTCATGAAGAAACATCATTAAACTTCTGGAACATACATGAGAGGTAGAAGCCATGATCTATGAAACCACCGAACAGTTGAAAAAGGGCATCGCAGGCGTGCTGGCCGTATCCGGCGACGCGGTTCAGGTAACGGACGAAAAGAAGCTGAGAGAAAAGATCATCGACGATCTTGTCTTCTCGGCCGTCTTCAGTCAAGACGAGCAGGCGAAGGATGCGGCGATCTGGCTCATCAGAAGGGCCGGTGCGGCTTTGGGCGTCCATTCGTCCTCCATCCATGACCTCTACATGGCGATGGGAAGGAAAGAGGTAAGCGGCTTTACGGTCCCGGCTATCAACGTTCGCGCCCTGACTTACAACGTCGCGCAGTCCATTTTTCATGCCGCGCAGAAGAGCAACGCGGGCGCGGTCATCTTCGAAATCGCCCGCTCCGAGATTGATTACACCTCCCAGCGCCCCCGCGAATACACGGCTTGTGTCACGGCCGCCGCCATCAAGGCCGGCTGGAAGGGCCCGCTTTTCCTGCAGGGCGACCACTTTCAGATCAGCGCCAAGAAGTTCTCCCAGGACCCGGGCAAAGAGACCCAAACCGTGAAGGACCTTATCTGGGAAGCTATCGAAGGAGGATTCTACAATATCGATATCGACACTTCCACCTTGGTCGATCTTTCGCAGGGAACCGTCAAGGAACAGCAGAAGAACAACTATACCTTGGCCGCGGAACTGACGACGATGATCCGCGATCTGGAGCCGGCCGGCGTCCATATCTCCGTAGGTGGCGAGATCGGCGAGGTGGGAGGAAAGAACAGCACCGTCGAGGAGTTGAAGGCCTATATGGAGGGATACCTGGAGGAGCTGGGGAAGAACGGCGAGAAGCTCATGGGCATCAGCAAGATCAGCGTCCAAACCGGAACGACGCACGGCGGCGTTCCCTTGGCCGATGGCACTATCGCGAAGGTGAAACTCGATTTCGACACCTTGAAGAACCTCTCCGAACTGGCCCGCAGTGCCTACGGCCTAGCCGGAGCCGTCCAGCACGGAGCTTCCACGTTACCCAACGAGGCCTTCGATCGCTTTCCCGCCGTGGGAACGGCGGAGGTGCATCTGGCCACGGGATTTCAGAACATCATTTACGACAGCAAGAATTTCCCGGCCGACCTGAAGGAAAAGATCTATAGCCATATAAAAACCGCCTTTGCGTCGGAAAAGAAGGAGACCGACACGGAAGAACAGTTCATCTACAAAACGAGGAAAAAAGCGTTCGGTCCCTTCAAGAAGGACCTCTGGAGTATGCCGCCCGAAACCTTGCAGGCCCTGGAGAAGGAGTTGGAGGCGCAGTTCTCCTTCCTCTTCGACAAGCTTAACGTGGGGAACACCGTTGCCACCGTCGCTAAATACGTGGCCCCGGTGGACGTCCCCCAGATCGGAAG
>JAQULV010000065.1 GCA_028718405.1 Smithellaceae bacterium | reverse complement strand
TGCTCCGCCCCCTGCGCTGCCTCGGGATCTGCGACCCAGGACCATCTCTTCATACTGCCACTACCATCGAAAATTCCTTTCGCTGTAATGCCTTTAACACAACCGGGAAGAAGGCGCAATCTTTCCGTGTCTATAGCACGAGGAGAAAGCTGATCAGGACAGTGACTAAAACGAGGACGCCGTAATCGGCTGCCCCGAGGTGAAGCTCCCGGCGGGGGCCGCCCGCGCCGCTGTGATAGCCTCGCGCTGCAACGGCCGCCGCAATCTCATCGACGCGCATAGAGGCGCCGGAAACCATTGTCAGAGCCAGGGAGCGCGTCGCCTTGATCTTCCCGCGCAACGTCGCACCGGCAAGATCGCCCCCCCGGGCGCGCTGCGCGTCGCGGATGCGTCCGGTCTCGGAAGCAAGCAGCGGGACAAAACGAAAGGCCATGGTCAGCATGAAGGACAGATCCTTAACGGGCACCCGCAACCTTTCCAAAGGTCGAAGCAGGCCCGCGAAACCGCGCACCAACTCCGTGGGTGATGTGGTCCTGGTAAGGACGAAGGCGGCGACGATGAGACACAGAAAACGCCAGGTCACGAGCATTCCTTGGCGGAGACCAGGTAGGCTGAAGGCGCCGTGCCCAGGCCCGCCGAAGGCTACGTGAAGGAGAAGGATCAGGGCCAAGAAGAACCAGAACGGCCGGAGCGACGCGCCGATATCGCCCGGCTTAAGCCGCGACGAAAAGGCGGTCCCAAAGAGAAAGACGGTGCAGAGGGCAAGGGCCACGGCTCCCGCCTGGAGAATCGCGACGCTCAGAGCCATAACGGACAAAAGTTTGATGCGGGGATCGAGACGATAAATGAGACCCTCGCCCGCAACGTACTGGCCCAGGCTAACCACGCTCACCTCCGTCCGTGACGGCGCTATCCGTCTGCGCGGCCATCTGACCCCTAAGGGCCCGGGCCTCCGCCGCGTCCATACCCAAGATACGGAATGTGTCGTCGCGCCCTAGAACCTCGGCCACGGCCCCGAAGAGCGCCACCCCCCCCCTATCCATGAGGGCCACCTGCTGAGCGGCAAGGATGTCGCGGGGATCATGGGTTACGTGAATGATTGTCGTTCCCGCGGCATGCAGCTTCTTTATCGTCCCGATGATCAGGCTCCGCGCGGCGGGATCGAGATAGGCCGCGGGTTCGTCGAAAACGATATAGCGGGGCTCCATGGCGAGGACCCCCGCCAGCGACAGGAGTCTCTTTTCACCTCCTGACAGGCTCTGAGGAAAACGTTTTTCAAATCCTTCCAGTCCCAGCGTTTCAAGGGCGTGAGCGACGCGTTTTGTAATCTCGGGGAAGGAGAGCCCCAGGTTCTCAGGACCGAAGGCGACGTCTTCCTCGACGGTCATCCCGATGATCTGATGGTCGGGATTCTGAAAGACCATTCCCACCCTCGTCCTGATCTCGCCCCAGAGTGGGGCCACAGCGCTGTCCATACCGTCTATCGTTACTCTTCCCGAAGAAGGCAGGAGCAAGGCGTTCAGATGCTTGACGAGCGTCGTCTTCCCGCAACCGTTGCGTCCGATGAGCGCTAGATAGCTCCCCTCTGCGATGCAAAGATCTATTCCTTTCAGGATGTCTTCGGTCGTATCTTCGTAGCGATAGGATAGAGATTCGATCTCAATCATGGCTTCAGGAAACCTTTACAAAGGCCCTCGCCTTTTTGTAGATGAGGGCTGCCAGCACGATCTTGATCACATCGCCGATCAGGAAGGGAACGGCGCCCACCATGAGGGCTTTCGTGAGGCCCAGCTTCGCCACAAACGAAAGCTGCAGGACGCCGGGGATGTAGACCAAGGCTATCCCGATAAGCATCGCCAAAAGAAGTTTTGCCAACCCGGGATCGCCTGACCGCGGAACCAACTTACCGATGGCGTAGGCGGCCAGAACAAAGCCGATCAGATAGCCACCGGTGGGACCGAAGAGCACACCCAAGCCGGCCTTGCCGCCGTCGAAAACGGGGAGCCCCATGACGCCCAAAAGGATATAAACCACCTGGCTCAGCGCCCCCCAATACCCGCCGAGCAGCAGACCGGCCAGGTTGACAAAGAGGGTCTGTCCCGTGATAGGAACGAGCGGCAGCGGGATGACGATATAGGCTCCCACCGCCGTCAGTGTCCCGAAGAGGGAGGCATAGATCATACCCTTCAACGACGTCTTCTCAGAACTCAATGGTCATTCCTCCCTTGAAGGTAATTTCAGGCGACGGATAGAAGGCCTGAATGGTGCCCCAATCGTATCCCAAGGTTACATACTTCACATCGGTCAGATTTTCCACCCCGGCGAAGAGCGATATCTTGGGATTGAGGCGCTGCGGTTTGTAGAGGAGAAAGACATCCACCAGGGTGTAGTCGTTGAGTTCGTCGGCCGCATTGGCGTTGTCGCCGCCCAGATAGCATTTCCCCACAAAGCGCACCTCGGGCCGGAGCGTGATATGGAAGGGCAGACCGATGTCCGCCCCGGCGTTGGCCATGACACCGGGCACCAAAGGGATGTGTTTGCCGCTATAAGCGCCTTCGCGAAACTTGGCGTCGCGCCACGTGAGATTCCCGAAGAGACAGAGGATGCCGTCCTTTTCATAACGGAAGTTTGTCTCAATGCCCTGATGTCTCGTCTTATCGAGATTCACGTTCGTCCCCACCCACGTTACAGGATCGACGACGTAGGCGATTTCGTCGCGCATGTCGGTGAAATAGGCCGAGATGCCTACCTGCAAGGCGGGAAGCGGATAGAACTGGACGCCCGCCTCGTATGACACGCCCTTCTCCGCCTCCAGGCTTTCGTTAAAGCCGTCCGCCCAGGCAGAGCCGTAATAGGAGGCCTGCTCATCCAGAAAGGGATAACGGTAGAGGGTCGTGACCCGTGCGTATACCTTCCCCTTCTCACCGAGAAGATACGTGAGACCGGCCTCGTAGGCACTGCCGTCGTGGTCTTTGCTCTTGTCGAAGAGGATCGAGGGTGTCGTATCGGTTTCGCAACCGTCGACCCGGGCGCGCTCCGTTCTTGCTCCCAAGGCAAGGATCAGGTCCCGGCGCAAGTTGAACTCGTCGCGGAGGTAGATCCCCAGCGTATTGCGGTGCAGCTTCGCTTGGGAAAGAAGGGTGTTTCGCTCTCGATCGGCAAAACTTTTTTTCTCCAGCGTCTCCCTGTAGAAATCGACCCCGATGGTTAACTTGTTATCGAATCCGGCAAGATCGCCGGAAAGAACGTAACGGGGTGTGATACCGTAGGTATCGATCGCCACATCGGAGAAGGAGCCGAAAGAAACAAAGTTCGTTGCGATCAGCCTCCTCTTGTAGAGGAGATTCGTCTCCATCTTCCCGGCCTGAGCGAAGAGGATCGTGGCAGTCGCGTCGGCGTCGATGTTGTCATCGCGGACGTCGTCGTCGTTGTGCCCGGGCTGAAACTGCCGGCGGTCCTGAGCCATCTGTTCCTTGGTCAAGTAGCCCGGCATCTCGAAGTCGCTCCGGTTAAAGATCACCCCGCCGGAGACATCCAGATGTTCACCGATCGCATAGTCGACATTGGCGCCGCCACCGCGCGAGGAAAAGGCGGAGCGTTTCCGGTAGCCGTCGATCTGCTGGTTTTCGGCGTCCAGGGCGTAGGAAAGGTCAGCGGCAGCGCCGGATACGCCAACTTTTTCATCGTGCAGGCCGTAGCTCCCACCCATTGCGGAGACGGCACCCTTGAGTGCACCTGTCCCCTTCCTCGTGATGACGTTGATCGTTCCCGCAATGGCGGCGTCTCCGTACAGAACGCTTCCGCCCCCGCGGACGATCTCAATCCGCTCCACATCGACCAGCGGAATCTCCAACCAGTTCACCGACGACATATCGGGGCGGTTGAGGCGCTTTCCGTCCAGCAACACCAGGGTCTTACCGAAACCGTTTTCGCCGAAGCCGCGCAGATCAATCTGGGCCTGGGAGGAATTGCCGCTGGAAGTCCGGAAATTAACACCCGCTACGGATTTCAGGGCATCAACAACGGTTGTGGCCCCCGATTTGGCGATCTCTGCAGACGTGATCACGGTAACGCTCGCCGGAATCTTGCGCGTCTCCTCGCTGTCGCGGGTGGCCGTTACCACCACTTCTTCCAGGGTGGCCGCAGCCTGCGGCGTTTCAGCGGCGAAGATGACTGTGTCAAACGGTGAAATGAAAGCAATGATGAGAAACGCGATAATACGGGCGGTGCGTAAAGCTGAACCAAACATGATGGTCTCCTTTCCCCCTCGGGAATAAAGTTATTTCTCCCGTCAGAAAAGTTTCCTGGCTTGCGGCTCATCCCTACTTCCCACACCTTCCCGACCCTTGCGGATCAGTGGTACCCGTGGGTTTCGTTCCGCTCACAGTTGCGGGGCAGCGCCGGCCTTTACCGGCTTCCTTCCTCTGACGGACTGCCTTTTAACAATGTAATTCTTGGAGTGCCTGTCCGCGGGTTATCGTCCACGAGGACCCCCGTCTGATAGACCTCTCCGATATCTTCCTCCCTGATCACCTCCCGCGGCGTTCCCAAACGATGAATCTTCCCTTGAGACAGAAGGCAGACCCGATCGGAATACTGGGATGCGAGGTTGATGTCGTGGGTTACCGCCGCTACGGTAAGCCCCCTTTCCGCGTTGAGCCTGCGCACGAGATCGAAGAACGCCACCTGGTGGCGGATATCCAGAAAGGCGGTGAACTCATCAAGCAGCATGATCCGCGGCTGTTGCGCCAAGGCGCGGGCGATCCAGACCCTTTGCCGCTCGCCCCCCGAGAGCTCCCCCATTCTTCTCCCGGCAAGCTCCCACGTGTCCGTGGCGACCATGGCCTCTTTCACGATCTCGTAGTCGGCCTCCGTTTCGAACTGGAGCCTGCGCAAGTGGGGGTAGCGCCCCATCAGGACGATCTCCCGGACGCGGAAGGGAAAGACGAGTGGCTGATCCTGGGGAACGACGGCCACGATCCGCGCCAGTTCCCCCCGCTTCATCCGCGTCACATCGGCACCGTCGAGAAGGACACGACCCTCTTCGGGAAGAAGGACACCATCCATGATCTTGATCAAGGTAGTCTTACCCGAGCCGTTGGGACCGATGATTCCTAACATTTCTCCCGCCATCAGGTCAAAGGAAATCCCGCGGAGGACCCAGGCGGCGGCATAGCGGAAACCAACGTCTCTTACCTGCAGCAGCGCCATCAGATCTCCTTTTTCCGCAGCAGGTAAACGAAATAGGGGGCGCCGCAGATGGCTGTGACCGCCCCTACGGGAAGCTCCAGGGGAGCCGCGGCGGTCCGGGCGACGGTATCGGCGACGATCAGAAAGCTCGCGCCGAAAAGCGCCGCTGAAGGCAGCGTCAGTCGATGGTCCGATCCCAGAATCATGCGGATCAGATGGGGAACCATAAGGCCCACGAAGCCAATGATGCCGGAAATCGAGACGGCGGCCGCGGTGATGAGAGAGGCAAAGATCAGCAGGCGCAGTTTCGTCTTCTCCACGTCGACCCCCAAAAACAGGGCCGTCTGTTCTCCCATAACGATGAGGTTCAGCGACCTCGCCTCGCGGTAGATGAAGAGAAACCCGACCAGCAGGAACAGGCCGCTGATCGCGATATCACTTTTTCCGGCCAGCGACAGATCCCCCATGAGCCAGAAGAGGACATTCCTAAGCTCCGACAGGCCGCTGAGCGAGATGAGAAACATGATCGCGGCGGAAAAGAAGGCATTCACGATCACCCCCGAGAGGATCAGGGTGTTGGACTCCAGAAGGCTCCCCCGCGAGGAGATGCCGAAGAGCATCGCCAGGGTAAGGACGGCGCCTACAAAGGCCAAAAGCGGCACACCAAAGGTGAAGGCGCCGGCACCGAGGATGATGCCGATGATGGCGCCCACGGCCGCGCCGCCGGAAAGGCCCAGGACGTAAGGATCGGCCAGGGGATTGCGCAACAGCGCCTGAAAGACCGCCCCCGCCGTAGCGAGCCCGGCTCCCACGATGCCGGCAAAGACAATCCGGGGAAGACGCAGCGAAAAGAGGATTGCCTCCTCGGCCGGACTGAGTGGGGGAAAGCCGGTGGAAGGCATGAGGCTTCCCAAAACGTGCGTGATATTGATCGCCGCGGTACCTAAGAAGAGCGAACAGAAAGAAACTGTGGTCAGGATAATGGCAAGCAGCAGCGTCTTCCCCGCTACCTTCCGCGGCGTGATGATACCTTTCTCGATGGCCCTTCTCCTTTTTGTTCCTCTATACATGAGGCCTGCTGCCCTGTCAACGGAAGCCCCGGTGACTTCCGTCCCCCCGATTGACGCGAACACCTTTTTGTGATACCTCCCGGCAAAACAGCGGAATTGATATATGGACGAGATCTTATCGGAAAAAAATCGGGCCATCCGCCGCGCGGTGCACTCCTTCTGTGAGAGGGAACTTCAGCCCATCGCGAAGGACATCGACCGCGAGGCGACCTTCCCCTGGGAAGCGGTAGACAAAATGGCAAAGCTCGGATACTTCGGGATCCAGGCCCCACGCGAGTTGGGGGGCGCCGGTCTCGACAGCAGCGCTTACGTCATCGTTATCGAGGAGATATCAAGAGCCTCGGCGGGGCTGGGACTTTGCGTAACGGTCCATAACAGCGTCGCCCTCCATCCGATCCTCGCCTTCGCCTCGGCAGAACAAAAGGAAAGATGGGTCCCGCAGCTCGCCGGCGGTGAGAAGATCGGCGCCTTCTGCCTCACGGAACCCAACGCGGGCTCTGACGCCTCGGGTATTCAGGCCACGGCTGTCAGGGAAGGTGATTTCTACAGGCTTAATGCCAACAAGGTCTTCGTCACGAACGGAGGCGTTGCCGATATCTGTCTGATCTTCGCCCGCACCGATCCTGAGGCGGGGCGGCGCGGCATCAGTTGCATCATCGCCGAGCGGGGAACGCCCGGTTTCGTCGTGGGCGAGTTGGAAGACCTCTCCGGAATGAGGGCGAACCCGGTCGGCTCCATCCAGCTCTACGACTGCCTTGTCCCTACGGCGAATATCCTGGGAACGGAAGGGATGGGCCTTAAAATCGCAATGGCTGCTCTGGATACCGGCCGTATCGGGATCGCCGCCCAGGCAACAGGCATCGCCCAGGCGGCACTGGAGGAAACGATCCGCTATGCCAAACAGCGCAAGCAATTCGGCGTTCCCATCGGCAACCATCAGGGG
>JAQULV010000064.1 GCA_028718405.1 Smithellaceae bacterium | reverse complement strand
CGACCCGATCAACACTGGCCGTGCCGATTACACGCCTATTTCACTTTCCGATGTCCCCGCTTTGCTCAATGCCGGCATAGTGCGCATCGATCTCTGCCTGATCCAGACATCACTACCCGACGAGCACGGCTATCTCAGCCTGGGCATCAGCGTGGACATGGTTAAGGCAGCAACAGAGAAAGCTTCAATGGTCATCGCTCAGCTAAATGCCCAGATGCCTCGCGTTCACGGTGACGGTTTCATTCACATCGATGATGTAGACTTTCTCGTCCATCACGATGAGCCCCTTCTAGAAGTGAAGAGCAAAGTCCCTTCCGAGACGGTACAGCGCATCGCCGACTACGTATCAAGGTTGATCCAAGACGGGGACACGATCCAGGTGGGTTACGGAAGGCTTCCCAATGCCATCATCTCCAACCTTTACGGGAAGAAACACCTGGGCGTCCACACCGAGTTACTGAGCGACGGCCTCGTAGACCTTATCAAGGCGGGTGTAATCGACAATTCGAAAAAGACTATCAATCGGGGCAAGACTGTTGCAGCCTTCTCGATGGGAACAAAGAGCACTTATGAGTTCCTCAATGATAATCCTTCCATCGGTTTTCGGACAATCGACTACACGAATAACCCTCTTGTCATTGCCCAGAACGAAAATATGGTAGCCGTGAATAGTGCTCTGGAGATCGATCTGACGGGCCAGGCAACATCCGAATCTATCGGGGGAAGGTTCTACAGCGGTGTCGGCGGACACCACGATTTCATGCGCGGGGCCCTGTTTTCCAAGAATGGGAAGACCATTCTTGCCATGAAATCTACAGCCCTCAATGACACGGTCTCCAGGATTGTACCGGCTCTGTCCGAATCGGCCGGCGTCACCCTGAATCGCGGCGACGTGAGATATGTCGTAAGCGAATACGGCATCGCTTACCTCCACGGCAAAAACGTCCGCGAGCGCGCTATGTCGCTTATATCCATTGCGCACCCCAAATTCCGGCCCTGGCTGATCGAGGAGGCGAAAAAGAGAGGCCTCATCTTCAAAGATCAGGCCTTCATTCCGGGCCGACGCGGCGAATACCCTGAGCATATGGAAACTTATCGGACGACCAAAACGGGTATGCAGGTCTTCTTTAGGCCCGTGAAGATAAGCGATGAACCGCTGCTGAAGGACTTCTTCTATTCGCTTTCTGAGAAGAGCCTGCATCGCCGTTTCCTCTCGCTGCGTAAGGATATGCCCCATGAACGTCTTCAGGATTTTGTGATCATCGATTACACCAAGGAGGTCAATATCCTGGCTGTCGTCGGGGACGAAAAGAACGAACTCATCGTCGCCGTGGGGCAATATGGTATCGACGATGAGTCCCATACAGCGGAAGTTGCCTTCGCCGTTAGAGATGACTACCAGAACAGGGGCATCGGCTTCGAACTCCTATCGTACCTGACTTACTTAGCACGAAGAGAGGGTCTTTTGGGTTTCACTGCCGAGGTTCTGGCTGATAATCAACCTATGCTCCATGTGTTTGAGAAGGGAGGATTCGACATCAAGAGAAAAAGTGACGCCGGCGTTTACGATCTCAAGATGGCCTTCAAATAATGAGCAAGCCCACCCAAATCAGTCAACCTCCAGAAACACCACATCACCGGTTGTACGGTACTTATGTTAGATAATTATGATTCCGATATCCGTTTCCTGTTTGAGCCTCGCTCGATAGCCGTGATTGGGGCGTCAACCGATAAAACAAAGGTCGGCAGCGCTGTCTTGAGAAACATCCTTGCCGGCGGCTACCGAGGGAAGATATACCCCATAAACCCGAAAGGGGGCAAACTGAAGGGACTCGATGTCCACGAAGACATCAGAAATGTCCCAGACGATGTAGATGTTGCCTGCATCGCTGTCCCTGCCCCGCTGGTTTATGACTGCGTCGTGGCATGTGCGGATAGAGCAGTCAAATACGCCGTCATTATTTCTGCCGGCTTCTCGGAGATAGGTCGGTTCGAAGAAGAGAAAAAAATCGTAGAATACGCTCGTGCGAAGGGAATGCGACTGCTCGGACCGAACGTCTTCGGCCTCTATTCCTCTTCGTCATTTCTCAACGCCACTTTCATTTCCGGCCCGGTTGTCCCCGGTCGGCTTGCAATCGTCACTCAGAGTGGTGCCCTCGGTTTGACCATGGCCGGCAAAGCAGCCGTGGCCAAGATAGGGATATCTTCACTTATATCCGTCGGAAACAAGGCCGACATAGACGAGGCTGATGTCCTGCAATATCTGATGTGCCAGGAGGACACGGCTGTTGTGCTTCTGTACATCGAAGGAATTCGCGACGGGGAGAAGTTTCTCCGGATTCTGAAGCGGGCCGCAGATATCAAACCGATTGTCATTATCAAATCAGGCCGTTCTGAGCGCGGCGCCATCGCTGCAGTTTCTCATACCGGCTCCCTGGCGGGTCCCGATGATGTTTTTGACGATCTCATACGCCAGTGCGGAGGCTTGAGATCTGAAAGTGCCAGGGAGGCATTCAACTGGTGCAAAATACTTTCCGAGTTACCGATACCAGCTGGCGAAAACACCGTAATCATCACCAACGGCGGTGGCGCGGGTGTATTGGCTGCCGACGCATTCGAGCGATATGGTGTGCCTTTGTACGATAATGTCTCTGAACTGAATGCAATTTTTTCGTCCTTCACCCCTGAATTTGGTGCCACAGGCAACCCTATCGATCTAACCGGCCAAGCTTCCGCGGAGCAATTTTCCCGGGCATTTGACGCGGCATTGGCTGCGGACAATATTCATGCTGCCTTCGGCGTTCTTTGCGAATCGGCCCTCATGGGCGCTGAGGGTTTCTCCCGCACGATTGACGACCAATACGCCTCGTTCCGTAATGCCGGGAAGCCTGTTATCTACACTCTATTGGGAGGCGAAAAGACGGAGGATTACCTACGAGAAGCCAGGAACCTCTCTTTTCCCGTTTTCGATGATGTGCTCGATGGCGCCTCCGCTTTCGGAGCACTGTACTCATACAGACGCCATCGGCTTCGTGAAGACCATCCCCCTGAAGATTTCGCCGTTCAGGTATCGTCTATCGAGAGTATCTCTTTATATGCCAAACGGGATCTTAGGTATTTTCTGTACTCGCATGAGGCGCACAACATAATGCAGATCACGGGCATACCAACCCCCAAGACACTGATTGCGCTTACGCTGGATGGAGCCGTGCGCAGTGCTACCGCCATCGGCTATCCAGTGGTTATGAAGATAGTTTCAAGAGATATCGCCCATAAGTCGGACGTTGGTGCGGTGGCATTGGATCTAGAACATAGCGGAGAGGTAATCGACGCTTATGGCGCTATCATCAAGAACTGTCGCACCCGTCTACCGCACGCGGCAGTTGAAGGAATCGAAATCGCCGAGATGGCGAGTTCAGGACTTGAAATGATCGTTGGCGCTCGAAAAGATCCCATATTCGGGCCGTTGATCATGGTCGGCATGGGAGGAATCTATGTAGAGGTATTCAGGGACGTCTCGTTCCGCAGCCTCCCCATTGATCGCCGCGAAATCCTCGCGATGATAAAGCAATTGAAGTCATACCCGCTTCTGCTTGGCGAGCGAGGCGAGCCGATGCGTGATATGGATGCGCTCGTCGGCGTCATTATCAAGCTAGGCGCCATCCTCACTAAGTGCAGCAGCATCTCAGAGATTGAGATCAATCCCTTGATCGTTTACGAGCAAGGAAAAGGTGTGAAGGCCGTGGATGTACGGGTCGCCCTTACAAAAGATTAAAATGAGGTGAATTCCATGAATAGATTAGTCGTCGCATCGATGCGTGAGAACGCCGGCAAGACTAGCATAATCATAGGTATCGGCAAGGCCTTGCAGAAAAGGATCGGCTACATAAAACCCTTCGGAGAAAGACTTCTGTATCGGAAGAAACGTCTCTGGGATTATGACGCGGCGTTGATCGCCAATATCTTTGGGCTCGACGTAAGTCCTGAAGAAATGAGCATCGGATTTCACCACTCCAAACTGTTCTATATGCTTGATGAGGCACAGACCAGGGAACGAGTCATTGAATTGGCCACGGGAGTTGAGAAAGAGAAGGATGTATTGTTTATTGAGGCCGGTAAGGATATTACCTATGGCCTCTCGGTTCACCTGGACGCCCTTTCTCTGTCAAGATATCTTGAGGCGCAGATGCTCTTTGTTATCAGCGGCGATGAAGAAACCATCCTCGACGATGCAACTTTTCTCAGTGTCTTGGTGAGAGAAGAGAAATTAAACATTGAAGGTCTCATAATTAATAAGATAGACAACAAGACAGATTTTGAGGATATCTACCTTCCGAGGATTCAGCAACTGGGGCTCAAGATCTTAGGTACGATACCTTATCAGCGTGATCTTTCCTACTTCTCGGTTGGCTTTCTGGCGGATCGTCTGTTCGCCCGCGTTGTTGCCGGTGACGCGGGCGTCGGGCGCACTGCCAAGAGCATTTATATAGGGTCCATGTCCAGCAGTGCCGCTATGAAGGATCCACTCTTTCAGCAAGAATCAAAACTTGTTATTACGGACGGTGACCGGACGGATATGATCGCCGCAGCACTCTCTTCGAATACGGCAGCCGTTATCGTTACCAATAACATCCTGCCACCGGCAGCGCTAATTGCCAGGGCTGAGGAAGCTCAGATCCCCTTGCTTTCCGTATCCGCTGACACCTATCAGGTTGCGAAACAGATAGACACCATGGAGCCTTTACCCACAAAAAACGATGAGGATAAGATTGCCATCATCACCAGCATGATCGCGGATCATGTTGACATCAAGTCTCTTGATTTCTGACAGGAGGTTGCCCTTAGCGATGAACAGGGAAGTATTCCGTGAATATGACGTGCGGGGACTAGTCCAGAAGGACCTGACAGACGATTTTGTGCTGGCACTTGGACGGTCGATTGGCACTTATGCAAGAGCCCATGGTGCACGCACCATGACTATCGGCCGCGATTGCCGACTCTCCTCAGAGTCCCTCCATGACGCGATCGCTAGGGGGATCATATCTACCGGCGTTGACGTCATTGATATCGGCCTTTGCGCGACACCGATGCTTTATTTCTCAATTCGGCATCTTGGGGTCGATGGTGGCGTAATGGTTACCGGCAGCCACAACCCGCCCGAATTCAACGGATTCAAGATCTGCGTCGGCCCTGACACAATTTATGGTGACGAAATTCAAGAATTGCGGCTCATCATGGAGAAAGAGTCCTATTCTTCCGGACGCGGGATGCTTCGTTCTACGGATATCACAGCTGCTTATCAGGGGTACCTCTGCAATAACGTCGCAGTAGCGGCCGGACTACATGTCGTCGTAGATGGCGGTAACGGTGTGGGCGGACTGTTTTCTATCCCGATTCTCCGGCAGCTAGGCTGTCAAATCACGGACATCTATTGCGAGCCCGATGGCCGTTTTCCTCATCATTTTCCTGATCCCACGATACCCGAAAATCTAAATGATTTGATCAGGCTAGTCTCTGAAGAGAAGGCCGACGTCGGTATAGCGTTTGACGGCGATGCGGATCGCATAGGCGTCATTACCGATGACGGCAATGTGCTTTGGGGCGATCAGCTGTTGCTCATCTTCTCGAGATATATTTTGAAGGAGAACCCCGGAGTCGCCATTATCGGTGAAGTCAAGTGTTCTCAGAAACTTTACGACGACATCGCTGCCCGCGGCGGTCGCCCCATCATGTGGAAAGCTGGACATTCTCTCATCAAGGGCAAGATGAAGGAAGAAAAGGCCATGCTCGCCGGTGAGATGAGCGGCCATCTCTTTTTTGCAGACAGGTACTTCGGCTACGATGATGCCATCTACGCCGCTGTGCGGTTGCTCGAGATAATGTCGCAGACAAAGATGAAATTGAGTGCCATCCTTGCCGATGTTCCTCGAACCGTTACCACCCCGGAGATCAGAATTGATTGCCCCGACGGGATCAAGTTTGAGGTAGTGGAAGAGATGAAAAGACGCTTCCGCAATGATTACGAGATCATCGATATCGATGGGGTACGTATTCCCTTTTCGGATGGCTGGGGTTTGATTCGCGCTTCCAATACCCAACCGGTCCTAGTCCTTCGCTTTGAAGCCCAGACCAAGGAGAGGCTCGCGGTCATCAGAGGTCTTATCGAAGGCTCCCTGACTGATATCTTGGAAGGGTCGGGCGTGAGGCAAAGTTGATATTTCAGCAAAAAGACCGGCAAATATTTGCCAATCGCGTGGATGATCTTAGCCTCGGAGGAAGCTTCACCTCGTGCTCGGAGTTCCTTCTTACGGTTGGACAATCGTTTCTCGATGCACCTTACGCCCCCAATACCCTCGAAGGTCCTGTCGAAGCTCTTCGCATCAATCTCCGAGAGTTCGACTGTGTTACCTACGTTGAGAATTGCATCGCCCTAACCATGGAGCTATCCGCAGAGCAACCCACCTTCGAGGGATTTGCGGCCAGGCTTCAGTTGATACGTTACCGGTATGGACGTATTGACAGCTACTCGTCGCGTCTTCATTATTTTTCCGATTGGCTTTTTGATAACGAACAGAAGGGTGTTCTCCACGATCTCACGAGGGATTTGAATGGACGGCCTCAGGCCAAAAAGATGCGCCACATGACCGATAACTGGCATCTGTATCCGGCGCTTCTCAATGCCGAGAATTTCCGTGCCATATCAGAGGTTGAACGTATCTTGACGGGACGCAATCCCCGTTACATTTCCAAGGAATCCCTGCCGGGAATCATTTCTTCTATTATCGGCGGAGATATAATCGCCATCACTGACGCCGCGTCGAATCTCGATGTCAGCCATGTGGGCCTGGCGATCTACGTAGGAGAACAATGTCACCTCCTCCATGCCTCAGAGAAGGCCGGCCGAGTCGTTATCTCTGAACAACCCTTATCGGATTACCTATCGTCGCATCAGAATCACTCAGGAGTAATGGTAGCGAGACTGGACTGCAAGACGGCGCCTGACCCCCGCTAAGCAGTAACTGCATCACACCACCATAAAAAGTGAAGGCCGTTGGTTCTAAGAACCAACGGCCTTCATTGTCTTTAATAACTTTAGCGTTCCAGTTAGTAGATTACGATCTCAACACGGCGGTTCAATTCCCTGCCGTGCTTTGTAGCGTTGCTGGCCACGGGTTTTGTCAGACCGTACCCCTTCACCGTGATC
>JAQULV010000063.1 GCA_028718405.1 Smithellaceae bacterium | reverse complement strand
ATATCGGCGGCCAGCTTGTCTTCCTTGGCCTTGCCGTAGCCCTTTGCCTTGTCAAGGGCCTCCATGGCACCGTCATAGTCGCCGCGGTACGCCTTCACCAAAGCGGTACCAGTATAGGCCTGGGAGAATTTCGGATCGAGTTGCAGGGCCAGATCAAACTCGCGCTGAGCTTCACCCAACGTTCCCTGTTCGAAGAGCTTCATACCCGTAACGACATGGTGAGCCGGGGTATCCAATTCACTCTGTACCGGTCGGAGCGTCGGGGCACAGGCAGCGATAAGTCCCCCCGCCAAAATGATGACGATGAAAAGAAACGATCTGCGGAGATTAAAATGCCTCATCATAACCTTCTCCTTTCTCGAAGCCCGATAGTTCCCGGAAACAGCCGTTGGGGGGGGCCATGCCGCCCGACCGTGGGATTTATGAAATATCGTTACTAATTATATTCAACCCCGCTTGAAGTCAAGCTCTTTGAGCGCTCTTCGGCGGCCGGCGGAGGAACTCTTTAACCTTCGCCGCTACGGCGTCGCTCTCGTCCGGCCGATACCACGAGATATCCTTGTCGGCGTTGAACCAGGTCAGTTGCCGTTTCGCGTAGCGCTTCGTATCTCTCGTCATAAGCGCGATGGCCTCCTCCAGAGAGGATCGACCCTCACAGTGGGCGATCATGTGCTTGTAGCCCAGGGACTGCATGGGTTTCAGATCCTTTCCATAGCCCCGCGACAAAAGCCCTTCTACTTCGCCCAGGAAACCGGCGGATACCATTTCGAGGGCGCGCCGTTCAATCCGTCCGTAAAGTTCAGCTCTGGTCATATGGAGGCCGATCTTCAAACAATCGTAGCGGTCGATACCCCGGGGGGAATCAAGCCTGATCTCTACGAGGGAACGGCCGGTCAATTCCTTTACTTCCAGGGCTCGGATGATCCGTAGCGTATCGCGATGATCGATCAGGGCGGCCGCCTTCATGTCGCAGGCCTTGAGTTTCTCGTAGAGGTAATCGTCGCCGAAACGATTGGCCTCCGCCCGGTACGAACTGCGCAGATCCTCATCGGCGGGAGGACCGGCGCAAAGGCCTTCGGTGAGCGCCCTGATGTAGAGTCCTGCGCCGCCCACCACAAACGCGATCTTGCCGGAGGCGGATATCCCCTCGACCGCCGCCCCGGCCATCCGCGCATAGAGGTCGGCGTTAAAGGGTTCGTCCGGATTGACGACGTCGAGCAGGTGGTGGGGAACCCTTTCCCTCTCTTCCGGGGAGGGCTTGGCCGTGCCGATATCCATGAAACGGTATACCTGCATGGAGTCAGCACTCACGACCTCGCCCCCGAAGATCTCGGCAAGATCCACGGAAAGCGCGGTCTTCCCTGCGGCCGTCGGGCCCGCGATCATGATGAGTTTTGTTCTTTCCCGGGCGCCCAAAGCCTGCTTACCTTCTCTTGAACATCTTTTCCAGGACGGCCTCTTCCAGAATTATATAAAGCGGGCGGCCGTGGGGACAGGTGGACGAAAAGGGCGCCTCATCGAGATCACGGCAGAGGGTATGCACCTCCTGCTCGGATAGATCGTGGTTCGCCTTGACGGCCCCGCGGCAGGCCAGGCTGGCGAGCATGGCATCGCGGCGCTTCGTCGGATCGGGAAGTTCATCCTCGCTTAAGTCCTCAAGAAGATCCGTTACCAAGCGCTTCGGATCCAGATGGGAGAGCATCGCCGGCATGGATTTGACCACGATGGCATCACCCCCGAAGGGTTCGATCTCCAGGCCCGTTTCTTCCAGAGGAGCGATAAGTTCGACGATCACCGCGAGCTGTCTTGCGCTCACGTTGATCACTTCGGGCATCAGAAGTCTCTGGGCGGCAACGTGTCGCCCCGGGGTCGTGCCTTTACGCAGTTTCTCGAAGAGAACCCTTTCGTGCGCGGCATGCTGATCCAAAAGGATAATCCCCCGCGGATGAGAGAAGATGAGATAGGTGCCCAGGGCCTGCCCCAGATACGAGAGCGAAGTAAAAGAAAAGCTCTCCGAAGGAATTTCTTCCGTTCGCGGCGCCTCGGCGAAGAGAGAAGGTACGTCCGGACGCCTGGTCTGCTGCGCTTGCGGGAAGAAGAGCTTGCCCTTTCCTTCGTGAATCGTATAACGCCGGAGGGCATCCTCCACCCTCCCCAGATACTCACCGCGGGACGGGAGATGGTAGGAACCGGGCGTCTCCCTCTGCGGTACAGCTGCGGCGCCCGTCAGGGAAACGGCCAACGCTTCCACGACGGCACCGTACATCTCGCGCGGATTGCGGAAGCGCACTTCCATCTTCGCCGGGTGTACGTTCACATCGACATCCGCAGAAGAGATGTCGATGAAAAGGACGGCCGACGGATAGCGTTTCTGATCGATGAGGCTCCGGTAGGCCGTCATGACGGCATGGTTGAGGAAAGAGTCCCGGATATAACGGCGGTTAACGTAGATATAGATACCTTTGCTGTTCGCCCTTGTGTATTCGGGGCGCGTGGCGAAACCCCAGATGTGCAATCCCTCTCTCTTCAAATCCAAAGGCAGAAGCTGGGATGACAGCTCCGCTCCGAGTACGAGCCCGATGCGCTGTCGAAATTCCTTCGACGCGGGGATGTTCAACACCTCCCGGCCGCTGGCCACCATCTTGAACCTCACCTCCGGATGAGCCAGCGCGAGGCGTTCCGTAGCCTCCAGGCAGTGGCCCTGCTCGACGGCATCGGTTTTGAGAAACTTGCGTCGGACGGGAACGGAGGCAAAGATGTCCGTCACCTTGATGGAGGTCCCGGTGGGGCAGCCTGCATCCTCGATACTCTTGACCGTTCCGGCTTCCACGACGACCCTCGTGCCGATGGCCGACTCTTTAAGTCTCGTCGTCATCTCCACGCGGGAGATGGAGGCGATGCTGGGCAGCGCCTCTCCTCGAAAGCCAAAGGACTTCACGAGGTAGATGTCTTCGAAACGATATATCTTGCTCGTGGCAAACCTCGCAAAGGCCAGGGCACAGTCCTCTTTGGCGATCCCGGAGCCGTTATCCGTAAGCTTAAGCGAACGGCAGCCGTCGGCAATCTCGAGCGTGATCTCCGTCGCTCCGGCATCGAGGGAGTTTTCGATAAGCTCCTTCACGATGGAGGCCGGCCTTTCCACGACTTCGCCGGCGGCGATCTGGTTGGTTAATTCTTCAGGTAAGACAACAATCCTTCCCGGCAAATCTACCTCCCGAAAAAGAAAAGACCGCAGCCAAGCCTGCCTGCGGTCTTCATCTGTTTACCAGCTACCGTGGTGCGATCAATCCAGGACGATCATCACCCGACATTTCTTCATGAAACTCTGATCCTCGGCGGCGGCTCTGATCTTGTCGGCATCGGCGTTGCTGATCACGATATCGCAACGGCCGGGACCTTCGGATTTCACGCCCTTGACCGTGACGGGGTTGGCGGTCACGCGGGGGTTGCTCTGGGCGGCCGTCAGGTCGCGGGCATAGCCACTCATCCCCTGCTGGATTGCGTATTCGCGGTCCACCTGCATGGAGCCGTAGAGTTCCTTCCCGTTCTCATCGACGATCTTCGGGGACATGGCCGGTCTGGCCTGGATACCCCGGGCGTCAACCACGAGTCCCGTAAAGACTACGGCCGGTGCCGGCGCGGCAGGCGCCACAACCGGAGCGGGCGGGGCCGGCGGAGCCTTCTCGATGGCTTTGGGAATAATTACCTGAGAAAGGCTGCCCCCCAGAGGCATGCGCACGGTTACTTCGACGGTGCCGTCGGACATGTAGTCCTGTTTCATCACCTGGGCGCCCTTGACGATGCCGTCGATTTGGGTATTGATGACGTCGCTTTCCGTCACGAAATCCTTGACGGTAGTTTGGGAATCCACACGCACCCCTTTGGTAACCTCAAGCAGGTTGCGGTACGCATCGACCTTGGCCGCCCGGAGCGCCATGGGGCGCGCATTGGGCTTGCCGATGTACCTTTCCGGAGGCGCACCGATACCGACCGCCTCGATGTATCCCCCAGACCAGTTGATGAGGCCCTTATCACCGAATTTCTCAATGAGCTGCGTCCACTCGGACATGCTTACCGTGTCCTGGCAGAACCCTGTCCCGGCAAAAAGCAGAAAGATGCCGGCTATGATTGCCACTGCCATGATGCGTTTCGATCTCATATGATCCTCCCTATGTCAGTTTTGGGATCCTAAAATGGTGTTGCGTCTTATGTGATAACGGACCTGCCTGAAAACCTGGTTAAAATAACAAAAAGCCTTTCCGATTACAACAGCTAAAAAAGCGGCCCTCAGGGAACGTCAAAGGCTTTAGCTTCGGGCGCCGCCAACCACGGTTTGGTATTCACGTTTTCCCCCCAAATCTCGTTGGGGTCGGGCTGATCCTGTCCCCACCAGTTGTTGCGCGCATCGACGTAGATGGAGGAGAAACTCTGCAGGGCTACGGTGTTGTCCCGGAAGTTGTTGTGGTGAATCGATGGATTGGACATACCGACGCACTTGATCGCCCCTTCCCCGAGGTTGCCCCGGAAGGTGTTGAACGACACCTTGGGCGCCGCGTCGTTGCGGCAGAAGATCCCGCTTTGGGAGTTGGAGGCGATGAGCGAGGAGGCGATCTCGGGGGTACCGTACCAGACGTCAAAGGCGGTGGCGGCGTATTTCACCACGCAGAAGGCGAAGGCGCTGTTGACCTTCGTCGGTGCGGAGAAACGCACGGCGCTTGCGTAGAATCCGGGCTGGGGCGAACTGCCCGAGGCGGTAAATAAGATAGGCTCGGTCGCCGTTCCTCTCGCGATAATCCCTCCGTCGGCAAGGATCAACGAGGTATTCTGATCGTAGGTGATCGTCACCCCCCGTTCCACGTAGAGCGTAGCGCCCCCATCGATAGCGACGTCGCGCGTGACCAGAAAAGGGCTGTTCAGGAGCGTCAGGTACGTGTCCGTCTTATAGCTTCCCTCGAGTTTCTGGGTAGCTATGGGAAGTACCAGGACCTTCCCTCCCGGCGCCGGCCCGTCGAGAACCTCGCTCAGGTCAACGCGTCCCTTCACCCGGGCGATGATTTCCAGACCTTGCGTTGTACCCCACCAGTTGTCCCGGGCGGCCAGAGCCTGGCCGGCTTTATCGGCGATCAGGTCAAGGGGGGTATTGTCGATAATGTTGTTTGCCTTTACTGAGGCACGGTTCCCCCGTGAGACAATGCCCGCCGCCCTGTTCTTCGAGACGATGTTACCCGTTATCTCGGGCGCCGCACCTTTGATCTCGATCCCGGCACCGTCGTTATCCAAGATGGTATTGGCGGAGATCTCCGGCTGGGCGCCGTCAGCAACGGTTATGGCCGTCCCTTTGTTGTTGCGCAGGGTATTTTTCGCGATCACGGGTTTTGAAAAACTTCCCGAAACAAAGATCCCTTCCCCGTTGCCGGAGAATTCGTTCTCCTCCAGGCGTGGAGACGACGCCTCGCAGGTTACGGCGTGCGTTGCACCGCGCACCGCGCAGAAGCGCAACACGTTTTCTCTGTCCTTCGTATTCCGGAAGGTGATTCCGTCCCAACTTGCCCCGGCCGCACCGGAAAAGACGATGAGACGTCCCGCGTCGCCTTGGGCGTCAAGCCTCCCCGCAACGATGATTCCGCCTTTCTCTACCTGGACTTCCGTCCCGGGCTCGATGAAGAGCATCGCCGTGTCTTTCACGGTAACCGGATCTTTTACGATATACGGACCGGCGCCGGCATACCAAGTCGTGTCGGCATCTATCTCACCGGAAACCGCCGTGGGGCCGGGCGCTACGGGTACCCCCAGCAGGGCATCGGTCTTGTCGCTTTCATTTCCCGCCCGGTCCAGCGCCGCGAGGCGGTAATAGTACCTCTGGAGATTTGAAAGTCCCACGTCCTGGTAGTTATTGAATTCCGTCTTGCCGATCTGCAGAAAGCCGGAAAGTGGCGTCGGACTCCTGTAGATGAGATAGCCCGCCACGTCGGGAGCCGCAGACCCCTTCCAGCTCAGTGAAACGGCCGCGTTCTTTCCCAGGATGTTCACTTGCTGTGGTTTATCTGGTGGGGTCGTATCCAGGCTCACCGTCCCCAGAGCATCGACCCAGGAGGTACTGTTTCCCGCCCGGTCGCTTAGATGACCCGTGATGATGAGATCCGAGGCGTTATCCCCCGGCACGACCCGGTAGATACCGAGATACCCCCCCGGCTCCATTTCTTCCATAGGAATAGACTTCCTGTATGTACCGATATCGAAGGAGGCCTGCATCTTGGAAGTACCCTGGATGACAACGCGGATCTCGTCGCCCGCCTTCTTGGGGAGCCCTTTGGTGTCCTGCGTAAGCAGCGTGATGGTCGGCGGCTTCATCGCCTCGGCAATCGTCGGGACGGGAATCGTCTTCACCATATCCCGAAAGAGGTCGTCACAGGCGCGCAGCAGCTGGATGTCGCGCACGTTCATCGAGGTCGCGATCACCGTGGCGATGACACCGATGGGTGTCGTCGAGATGCCTCCCTCGTGGATACGCACCACGTGCTGGCTGCTCCAGAGGAAGTTGCCCGTCTTCGTATCATACATCTTTATCTCGGCGCCCACGGAGACCTGGGAATAGACGACGGCGAAGAGCTTGTTGAAATTCGAGATGTCGCCGTAGACGACGGCGTCCACACCTAATATCTCACCCAGTTTCTGCGGCGAGGTCTCACTGATCGTCAGCGGATCCGTCAGCCCCGCCTTGGCCAAAAGACTGTCGACGCGATAGAGTTCCACGTCCTGGAAGGGAAGCGAACTGAAGTGGTTGTAGAAGCCCTTCCTTACGACGTCGGAACCTTCTTTGCTGCCCGATTTATCCACGAAGGGAAGGACCGCCACCGTCTTCGGCATGTGGCCTTCCAGGTAGGGATCCACCTTATAGGCGCCCTTGAACAAGGACATGATCTGCGGGGTAACGGCCGTGGTCTTAGTGGAGATCACGCAGCTCTGCGCGAGGGGAAGGACGGCGAAAAGCAAACCGATCAGCAACGTCTTTCTCATTTGGGACCTCCTTCGATTCCGCCTTGCAGTTTCAGGTAACTGACCTTGTCCAGGTAATCCTGGAGGGCGATCTGCCAGAAGGGCATGGCCCGGCCCGTCTGCTCCATAAACTTCCGGGAGCTGAGCACGCTGTAAGCGGGACGGATTGCGGGCCCGGACAACTCGTTTGATTTGATCGGGGTGACAATGGTCTCCG
>JAQULV010000062.1 GCA_028718405.1 Smithellaceae bacterium | reverse complement strand
GGTGCACGCCGCATAGCTGGTACCATCGTCCGCTGCGCTACACACGGCGGCAATCACCTCCGGGTGCGCATGGCCCAGGATAAGAGGTCCCCACGACATTACATTATCAATATAAACTCGCTCCTCCACATCGAAGATCTTGGAACCTGCGGCCCTGCGGATAAAGATTGGATTCATGCCCACGGATTTGAAGGCGCGCACCGGACTGTTCACACCGCCGGGGATGTATCTCTGAGCTGCAGAAAATAGCTCACCGGACGTCTTCATGTCAAAAGTACTCCATGCTACTCTTCTTGAATTCTTCTCGGCTCTCCAGGATTTGAAAGTCCGCTATGCCAGAGGCCCGGGAGAGCATCGTCGCGATCTGTTCATAACTGCCCGCCTTCAGATGAACCATGCTGAACAGGTTGTACCTTCCTTTCCAGGCCGGCGTCCTCTCATAGCAATGTGTTACCTCGGGAAATGAGGCAATGATTTCTCCGGCTCTTTGTATCTCGTCTGCGTGCGCCGCCCAAACCACAAGGGCGTTTTTGGTATAGCCCGCTTTCTGATGCCGAACGATAGCACCGAATTTACGGATGACTCCCCGCTGCTTCAGGTCTTTGATGACCGAAAGGACCTCCTCTTCGGTAGCGCCCACGGTCTGCGCAATGGTGCGAAAAGGCGTCTTCCGCAAAGGGATGTCAGCCTGAATGATAGCAGCGATTTGGGTTTCCTTCGGTAAAAGCATTGAATCGCAACGTTACTAAGGTGTCCATTATCTGAGTATTACAAAAGTGCCATAAAATCAAGCCTTCAGTGACAAATATCCCTTGACAATCTGTACAGGCGACGCTAGAAAAAGACACGTGTCATAATGGGGTGGAAGTTCGATTTACCATTTCTCGATCAGAATACGACGAAAGGAGGTGAGAGAAAGGTAGTTGGTTGGAAAGTAGCTGGCACGCTTTAAACCTAACGAAAAGGAGATTGACATGAAGAAGATTTTGTTGAGCTTACTGTTGGTTTTGGTATCCGCTCCCGCAGCAATGGCCGCTGAAGCAGCAGCATCAACCGGTGCCGTCGATTACACGAAGGCGATTGTTATTGCCTGTAGTCTTATTGCCGCCGGCTTTGCCATGGCCCTGGGGACTTTGGGTACTGGCATCGGTATGGGCAATGGTCTCAGTGGCGCAACGAACGCCGTCGGCAGAAACCCTGAAGCCCAAGGCAAAATCCTGCTTACCATGATGGTGGGTCTGGCCATGATTGAATCGCTGGCCATCTACGCCTTGGTTATCGCATTGGTCTGTATTTACGCGAATCCGTTCCTGAAGCTGATCGGCGCATAAGAAATTACATCGGTATTATTTTCAAGGGAGGGGGAGCGATAAAAACGACTCTCACTCCCTTTTTTATTTATTCCTGCCGAGGCTGGCTATAATCCTGTTGTCATCTTTCTTAGGAATCGAGCGCGGGCTTAGCGCGAAAGGACTTCTTTTCCGTCTGACGGTGCTTGGCTTCGAGGACTTTTTCTTGAGCGCGTTTGGAGCGGCGACGCTTCTGACGTCTGATCTTTTCGATCTTCATCTTTTCGGCGTCGGCGAGTCCCTTCTGCAGACGCTCGATCCGGTCCAGAAGAAGTCGTCTCGCCAAGAAACGATTCAAAACCTGGGAACGTTCCTGCTGGCATTTTACGGAGAGACCTGTGGGGAGGTGGACGAGAAAGACACAGGTGGAGGTCTTGTTTACCTTCTGTCCTCCCGGACCGGACGACCGCACGAAGGTTTCTCTGAGGTCTTCCTCCGAGACGCCCAAATGCGCCATACGCTCTTTCAGGAGTTGTTCCTTTTCTGTTGATACGGGCATTAGGGTTTGATGTATCTACAGGGAATAGATCTCGTCACCGATGAGTCTGATCCAGTTTCTCTTCAAGACTTCCTTGGCTTCTTCAACCTTGTCGACGCCCAAAATGACGATGGTCTCTTCGCCGAAGCGGTTGATCGTCGTATACAGGTAATGGATATTGATGTCAGCCTGAGACAAGGATTTCAGGATGGCATTCATACCACCGGGATGCAAAGGTACCTCCGCAGCCAAAACAGGGGAAAGCTCCAAGTTGAACTTATAGCTCTCGAGCACCGCTGCCGCGCGTTCCGGGTCGTTGACGACAAGCCTCACGGTACTCAACTCCTCGGTGCTAGCCGCGAGTACCGCTTTGGTCTTGATGTCCTCGTTGTCCAGTATATTGGAAAGCTTTGCCAACGCCCCGGGAACGTTGCCTAAGATGACGGAAAGCTGTTTTACCTCCATGGGAACTCCTTGTCAGATATTCAGAAAGTCATAGCCGGCCATGAAGGCCACACGGTTTATCTCCATGACGGACTTCTTTTTCCCGCCCATCACGACTTCCAAGCTTTTCATATAGATATCCGGTGAGAAGAGACCAGTCTTCTTGATGAAGGCGCCCATCATGACGGTATTCGACACGCGGGGATTACCGATCTTCTCCGCCATCTCACCGCAGGGTATCTCCACGACATTGATGCCTTGGCGGGTCGGTCGAATGTTGATGATGGAAGAATTGAGAAACAACGTCCCCTCCGCAGCAATCCTGTTCTGGAAGGTGTAGAGTGAGGGTGTGTTTAAGGCCACCACGTAGTCCGGTTCTGAGGCGATGGGAGAGGCGATCTCCTCGTCAGCCACCGCCACCGTGCAGTTGGCCGTTCCCCCTCTCACCTCGGCTCCGTAGGCGGGAAGATAGGTAACTTGGTAACCCTTGCTCATCGCACCATGGGCGAAGACGTAGCCCATCATCAAGACACCCTGACCGCCGAAGCCGGAGAATATCGATTTGATCATCATGGCTTCACCTCCGCACTGACCTCATCCTTGAAGACACCCAGAGGGAAGACCTTGCTCATGGATTCATCGATCCAATGACAGGATTCGATCGGTGTCATCTTCCAGTTGGTGGGGCAGGGGGAGAGGATCTCCACCAGCGAAAAGCCGCGGCCTTCGATCTGGTACTGGAAGGCCTTTTTGATGGCCTTCTTTGTCTTCATGACGTTGGCCGGAGAGTTGACTGTGCAACGCTCGATATAGGTTGTTCCTCCCAGCCCCGAAAGCAGTTCGCAGACCTTGACGGGATAGCCGTCAAGGACGGTATCGCGTCCCGGGGGGGAAGTCGTCGTCTTCTGTCCCAGGGTCGTCGTCGGCGCCATCTGCCCTCCAGTCATACCGTAGACGGCGTTGTTGATAAAGATGATCGTGATGTTCTCACCGCGATTGGCGGCGTGAAACGTCTCAGCAATGCCGATGGCGGCCAGGTCACCGTCACCCTGATAGGAGAAGACGACGCGGTCGGGAAGGACTCTCTTGATGCCGGTTGCCGTTGCTGGCCCCCGGCCGTGCTGCGCCTCGATCATGTCGATATCGAAATAATTGTAGGCGAGGACGGCGCACCCTGCCGGCGGCACCCCGATAACCTTGCCTCTGATCTCCAGTTCATCGATAACTTCGCCCACTAGCCGGTGGGCGATGCTGTGACCGCAACCGGGACAGTAGTGGAAGATGTTCCCTTTCAGACTCTTTGGTTTTTCGAAAACCTTCTTCATGGATTCTAACCTTACCTTCTGTCTTTCAGATATCCTTGCAGCGCTCGTCGCAATGGCGGACGATAACGTTGGCGAGTTCCGCGGGGGTGGGCACGATTCCTCCGGGCCTCCCGTGGAAGGATATCTTAGCGTAGCCCTGGAGGGCAAGACGAACGTCCTCCAGCATCTGGCCCGTACTCATCTCGAAAACAAGGAAATCTTCGACGCGCTCGGCGAGCTCTCGCAGTTCCCTCTCCGGGAAGGGCCATAGGGTAATGGGCCGGAACAGTCCCACCTTTAAACCGGAGTCCTGGAGACGCTTAATCGCGCCTTTGGCAATGCGGGCCGCAGTGCCATAGGCAACGATGATGATATCGGCATCGTCCGCTTTGTAAAGTTCGTGCCTCGTCTCCGTCTGTGAGATGAGTTTGTATTTTCGATCCAGTTTCCAGTTGTGCTCTTCCATGTCTAGGGGATCGAGGATGAGACCGCGGATGATCTTGCTCTTTCCTTCTTCCGCGCCCTTCATGATAAAATCATCATGGTAGTTTCGGGGCCGGGGTGTTCTGAATACAACCGGCTCCATCATCTGTCCCATCATACCGTCGGCGAGCATTATTACCGGGCCGCGATATTTGTCGGCCAGATCGAAGGCTTCCATGGTCAGGTCAGCCAATTCCTGGGCGGTTGCCGGGGCCAGGACGATAGTACGATAGTCGCCGTGTCCCCCGCCGCGCGTGGCCTGGAAGTAATCACCCTGCGAGGGCCGGATATTTCCAAGTCCTGGTCCCCCGCGCATCATGTTAACGATCACGCCCGGAAGCTCACAAGCCGCCATGGAGGATATCCCTTCCTGTTTAAGTGAGATCCCGGGGCTGGACGATGAAGTCATCGCGCGGGCGCCGGCGGCGCTGGCGCCGATTACCATATGGATAGCGGCAATCTCGGATTCGCTCTGGATAAACGTGCCGCCTTCAATCTTGCGAAGGTTCTCCGCCATATATTCGGGGATCTCGTTCTGGGGTGTGATCGGGTAACCGGCGTAGAAACGGCAACCCGCCCTAATGGCGGCCTCGGCAATTACCTTGTTGCCCTGCATCAATACTTTCTTATTCACGGTAAACCTCGATAGCTATCTCCGGGCACATGATGGCGCAAAGCGCGCAGCCCGTGCATTCCCCCTTCTTATCGTCGAAACAAACGGGACGGTAACCTTTGGAATTGAATTCCTTAGAGGGGATGATCTGCTCTTTCTTACAGGCATATATGCAAAGATGGCACTCCTTGCAGTTCTCCTTGTTGATCTTGATGTATCCCTTCAATTTGTCTCTCCTGTATCCTTTGATACCTAGAACCTAACGGAAACAAAGTAACTTTTCTTGCTCATCTCCTTATGAAAGTCAAGATGATTTTTCCACCCTTCAGATTTTTCTGATCTGGAATCCTTCAAGTTTTATGGCCACGGCCCGCTGGAGAAGTTCGATGCCGATAACGAACAGCTCCTTTTCGAGGTCACTTCTCAACACTACTCCCTCTATTCCTGCAAAGGGACCATCGACGATCTGTGCAGGTTCCCCCACTCCGGGATACTGAAAGTGTTGGACCTCTACCTTGGACTGAATAATTTTCTTGATTGCCTCGATCTTAGCGTCCGGAATTGGTATAGGTTCACGACCGACAAATTTCCCCAGGATCCTGACGACGCCAAAAGTCTTGAGGATATCGAGCTTCGACGCGCCGTCCAGAACGCTGACCTCAACGAAGAGATATCCGGGGAACATGGGCAGGAGTATTTTTTTGCGTCGGTCTTTTCTCTTGCTCCTGGTCTCTATCTTGGGTAGAAAAGTGCTGATCGATTTTTGCAGCAGGCCCGTATGGACCCTGTCCTCGTGACGACTTCTCGTATGGATGGCGTACCAGGGCATAGGGATCAAGAAGGGAAGGCAAATTGGCGGCCTTGGGCCGGGCACGGCGGGTCTTCACGCAGGTTGAGGACAGTCCGATCACGCGGGATGATCTTTCTTTCGTCGGAGTGCTGCTCTATAATAGTTTCAGTCACCATTTGATGGCAAATTATTACAAGGAAGGAATATTTTCAAGAAAGAAATGGCCGGAAGATTCATTGTCGACGGTGTGACCCTGGAGCTCGGTGAGGAGGAGATATCCCTTCCTGAGAAGCTGGCCGTCCTTCTCTCTCTGGAAGCGGAGCAGATTGCCGCCCTCCGTGTCCTCAAAAAATCCCTGGACGCGCGCCGCAACAGACCGCCGTACTTCGTCTATCAAGTGGAGGTGATTGTCTCCTCCAATAGCGTTTACCCTGTTGCTCGCCGGTCGGGGATCAAGATCACTCAGGTAGAGGAACATGGTGAAGGGACGAGCCCCATCTCGTCAATATGTCATGCTACGACAAGACTGAAATCATCCGCGAGGCCCGTTATTGTGGGATGCGGTCCTGCCGGCCTTTTTGCGGCGCTGGTCCTGGCATTACGCGGTATTCCGGTGCGTCTTGTCGAGCGTGGAAGACCCGTCGAACAGAGAACGAAAGATGTCAGACTCTTCTGGGAACAGGGCATCCTCGATATCGAGAGTAACGTTCTCTTTGGGGAAGGTGGCGCGGGCACCTTCTCTGATGGGAAATTGACCAGCCGCGTTCGTAGTCCCTACACACAGTGGGTGAAGGAAGTTCTTGTGGAGATGGGTGCCCCTGAGGCAATCCTGACCGATGCCAAGCCTCATATCGGTACGGACCGTCTGCGCAGTGTCGTGATCAATCTGCGTCATCGGCTGCTTGGCCTGGGATGCGAAATCTCCTTTGGCGCGAAGATGACGGATATTATCGTAAAGGATAGCGCCCTGGCAGGGATCGTCGTCAACGATAAGGAAATCGCGACGGGGCATCTCATCTTGGCCATAGGGCAAAGTGCCGACGATACATACCATATCCTCATGTCAAGGGATGTGCACATGGTTCCCAAGGCCCTGGCAGTGGGCGTAAGATTGGAACATCCGCAGGGACTGATTGACAAGATCCAGTACGGCAAATGGGCAGGTCACCCAGCTCTTCCTCCTGCCGAGTATTTCCTTTCCGCACAGATAAAGGAGATGAATCGCTCCGTCTACAGCTTCTGCATGTGCCCCGGAGGGAAGGTAATTGGCTGCAGTCCGCAGCCGGGGCTGGTGATTACCAACGGTATGAGCAATTCGCATCGTAGCGGTGCCTATGCGAACAGCGCGATCCTTGTCAGTGTCACACCGGACGACTTTAGTGAAAAAGGATCATCGCCGCTGCAAGGCCTGGTTTTCCGGAATGTCTGGGAGCGAAAGGCCTATCTTGCGGCAGGAGAAGATTATTTCGCTCCAGCTCAAAGGCTCATCGATTTCGTGAAGAGTCGTGAAAGTGCGGAAGTCGGCATGGTGACCTATTTGCCGGGGGTAAGACCCGTACCTATGTCCGAGGTCCTGCCGCCTTTCATCACGGAGGCGCTGAAGAAGGGACTGACAAGATTTGGAGAACTCATGCCGGGGTTTGTCTCCTCAGAGTCGCACCTCATCGGTGTGGAAACGCGGAGTTCATCGCCGGTCAGGATCGTAAGGGGACCTGACGGCCAGAGCATATCGGTTGCGGGGATATACCCCTGTGGGGAAGGGGCTGGTTACGCAGGGGGGATCATCAGTTCCATCCTCGACGGCATCAGGGCAGCGG